>NZ_QTVE01000035.1:0-12306 GCF_003460465.1 Ruminococcus sp. AF37-20
AATTCTTGTTCGAATAAAATGTGTCAAGTGATATTGACAAAACCACTGTGTGCCGAATTGAGCTGGTCGCATTATCGCATACTTATGAAGATAGCCGATAAGCCTGCCCATGATTTTTACACAGAAGAATGTGCAAAATCAGCGTGGAGCGTCCGCCAGCTTGAACGGCAGATCAATACAATGTATTATCAGCGATTGCTTGCAAGCAAGGACAAGTCCTCGGTGGCAGAGGAAATACAGACCAGCACGCCAAAGCCAGAGTATGAGAAAGCGATAAAAGACCCGTATATCATGGAGTTTTTGCAGATAAAGCCCGATACTCATGTGTATGAGAGCGACATTGAACAAGCTCTGATAGACCACTTACAGCAGTTCCTTTTAGAGCTTGGACGTGGATTTTCCTTTGTATCACGGCAAAAGCGCTTTACACTTGACGGTCAGGACTTTTTCATTGACCTTGTTTTTTACAACTATATCCTCAAATGCTTTGTGTTGTTTGACCTTAAAACAGATAAGCTCACGCATCAGGACTTGGGACAGATGCAGATGTATGTCAACTATTACACCAGAGAGCTGATGAACGAAGGCGATAATCCGCCGATCGGCATTGTGCTTTGCGCGGAAAAGAACGACGCTGTCGTGAAATACACTCTGCCTGAAGGTAACAACCAGATATTCGCTTCAAAGTATTTCACCTATCTGCCGACTGAAGAAGAATTGAAACGGGAGCTGCGTATCGATGAGTTTCAAAAGCTTGATGAAGAATGACAATGCAATATATCATTTGTGGATACTACCGGCACTAAACGTAAGATTTGAACTCATGAGAACTCTTAAAAAATAATTCCGTCGCAATAATTGATAATGTATGTATAACCGCTATATTTAGCAGAATTTGGGCAGTCGTGTCCATGCAATAAAAAAAGCAAGCAACCATTTTTGAAAACAGGCTGCTTGCTTTGCTTTTTATCTGACCGCCATATAGCAGTGTCTGCTGACTTCGTGCTTATCTATCTCGCAAATCAATTCACCATGCTCGCACAGCGGCTTCAGTAGGTAGTCCCGACAGAAGCCTGTGCCGAGATTAAGGTGCTGTGCTATCTCGGTTATAGTTTTGCGAGTGCGGCAGAAACGGAGCACTTCACGCTGATAATCACGGACATCAGGCTTGTCGCTGACTGCGTAGACCGCAAGGTATTCAATCACCCATTCTTTTGGAAATAGCAGGCGATTGCCTAAGTTATAATGCCGCAACATACCACAGTTTTTGAGGTTCAGCACGGTAGCTCTGCCTACTCCGAGCATCTTCATTACTTCCTTTGTACCGAGTGCATCGGGATAATTTGAATACAGCTTTCGGAGCTTCACTACTGTCCTGATCTGACTTGAAGTCAGGTCCCAATCGTTATCAAAACTTGTATCCATGTGGCTTCCTCTTTTCTCATTTTATTTAGTTGCTGAAGCGGAATTATACATATTTCGTTAACGGTGTACACAAAAACCGTTCACAATCGTATCTAACACTTTTCTAACACTTTTCTAACACTTTTGAGACTTTTTTTCACGATTTTTGCTCAGATGTTGCTATCAGTCAAATACGTTAATATAGGCATTTGCGGAGCTTCGATTGTCACACTCGGCTAAACACAGCCATTTATCGCCTGATAGGCTGATACGTTCCGACACCAATTGGAACGTGCTGACACGTACTGAAAAACGTCAGGCATGGCTCCAAAACCGCGTGCCGAGGGTTCGAATCCTTCTGCCCCTGCCATACTTGTGCAATAAAATAGATGCACACCTCGAAAAGCTCGTATTTACGAGCTTTTTTTGCGTTTTGAGAGCGAAATTTTCAGGTGTAAAACCGTAGATGCTTTTTCGTTAAAAAAGGATCTGAACCCTCAACAATTGAATATTGTCAAGCATTCCGGCAAGTTATGAGCATATTTTGCTCCCTACTTGCCGTATTTTTATGAAAAAAAGTTTCACGAAGTTTTAAAGGCTGTTTTGTCTAATATCACGAATTAATGTGATGTTAAACGAAACAGTCTTTTTTGTTAGCACAAGAGAGAGGGTGATTCCAATGTGGCAGGTATACCATTAAAAGAGATCAAAAATTAATTCAACAGGAGGCAATATGATATACAACCAAAACAAGGTAGAAATACTGAGACAGAGATATCCGGAAGGAACAAGGATCTGCGTTGACTCGATGGACGACTACTGTCCCTTTGAAAGCGGAACCTGTGGTACGGTTGAGTTTGTGGATGATGCAGGTACTCTCCATTGCAAATTCGATAACGGAAGAACGCTCGGAGTTATTCCCGATGTGGATAAGTTCCATAAAATTGATCAGGAACAGACTCAGACCGATGAGCAAACAGAAGAAATTACGGAAACTGAGGATATTGAAGAATCTGAAGAAATGAATATATCAATGTGACGGTCAAGTTTTGAAAAAAAGCTTGGCCGTTTTTTTAATGAGGAAAGGAACGTGGTAAATGATAAAATATTTCGATATCTTCGCAGGTATCGGCGGATTTCGCTCAGGGCTTGAAAAAGCAGGTGGATTCAAGTGCGTCGGTTACTGCGAGATAGATAAGTATGCAAAGAAAGCCTATGAAACTTTGTATGATACGGAAAACGAGGTGTATTACGATGACGCAAGAAAAATTGACCCAAACGAACTGCCCAATCTCGACCTTATATGCGGAGGATTCCCTTGTCAAAGCTTTTCAATCGCTGGAAAAAGGGGCGGCTTTGACGATGCAAGAGGAACTCTCTTCTTTGAAATTGCCAGAATTGCCGCCGTCAAAAAACCTAAATATCTGCTCCTTGAAAATGTTCCCGGACTGCTATCGCATAACGAAGGCAGGACGTTTGCGACCATCCTTAGTACGTTGGATGAATTGGGGTACGATGTCGTATGGGAAGTGCTTAACAGCGCAGATTTTGGTGTACCCCAATCCAGAAAAAGAGTGTATATTATCGGATTTCATAGAGAAAAGTGTTCCGGAAAAGTATTGTCTTTCACAGACGCAAATCCAAAAACTCTTGTCAAAAGAATTTCAGGCAGAGAGGGAAACAGAGTATATTCAGCCGACGGACTGAGCATAACCCTTACAAGTCAGGCTGGCGGTTTTGGAGGAAAAACAGGTCTTTATGAGATAATCGGCCTGCCGATAAAATCAAAAACTAAGTCAGGCTATCAGATAGCTCTGCCCGGTGACAGTATTGACCTTGCATACCCAAATATGAATTCAAGGCGTGGGAGAGTAGGAAAGGAGATAGCTCATACCCTTACAACAAGCTGTAATCAGGGATATTACGCATTGGGGATAGATATGAATCCCGACCCGAAGGTCACAGAGCTTGCAAGATGTATAACCGCAAGACAGGACAGCGGTATTGGTCATCACAAAGGCGAAAAATCCGGAGTTGTCCTCATAACAGACCCGATAGCCGTGCTTACTCCCGAAAAGGAAAAAGTCCGTCAGCAAGGCAGAAGATTTAAACTTCCAAACGAGCCTATGTTTACTTTGACCGTTACCGACAGACACGGGGTTGTGTACTGCGGGTATATCAGAAAGCTTATGCCGTTGGAGTGCTGGCGGCTGCAGGGCTTTACCGATGAGCAGTTCAACAAAGTCAAAGCCACAGGAATGTCTGACGCTCAGCTTTACAAACAGGCAGGAAATGCGGTGACAACTAATGTTATCGAGGCTCTGGCAAAGTATATTTTAGATATTGATAAGGAGAATGTGAATGGAACAGATGATCAAAATTTTTGAAAACGAGAAGTTTGGTCGGATCAGGACTATAACTAAAGACGGGGAACCGTGGTTTGTGATTGCAGATGTATGCAGAGCCCTTGAAATCAGAAATTCAAGGATGGTTGCCGGTCGTCTGGACAGGGATGAGCTGATGTCAGTTAAACTGACATCAGGTGGTCAGCGGCGTGAAATGACCGTAATTAACGAAAGCGGACTCTATGCGGTTATTATCAGAAGTGATAAGCCGCAAGCACAATCTTTTCGTAAATGGCTGACTTCCGAGGTAATTCCAACGATCAGACGCACAGGTGGTTACGTCAGCAACGAGGAAATGTTCATAGAAAACTACCTCCCATTTCTCGACGAGCCGTACCGTGACCTGTTCAGACTTCAGATGACGGCTATCGAAAAGCTGAATGAACGTATCAGACACGATCAGCCTTTGGTGGAGTTTGCAAATCAGGTGACAGGAACAGATAACCTAATCGACATGAACGCAATGGCAAAGCTTGCAAGAGCCGAAAATATCCCTGTGGGCAGAAACAAGCTGTACGGCTGGCTCAAAAGAACGGGTGTACTGATGTCAAACAATCTGCCATATCAGAGATATATCGACAGAGGATATTTTGCGGTCAAGGAGTCGGTATTCGAAACGGACGGTCTGAAAAAGACATATCAGCAGACGCTTGTGACCGGAAAGGGGCAGGTGTTCATAATCGGACTGCTGAAAAAGTATTACGGAAAGGAGATTTTGCAGTAATGGATATTCAAGGCGTTACTCTTGACGAGCTCAGAAAAATGAAGGACATCGAAGGTCTTGTCCTGCAGGGCTGCGGCGGTCAATTGCATGGCTGGGTGAACGGCATAAACGATATGCTGAAGGAAAGCGGAATATTGCAGAACGGCAGTAAATTTGAAAAAGCATTCTCTTTTAAAAACGAGGACCTTACCTGTCTGCTATTTCCCTTTGAAGATGTTCAGCTTGATGTAGGAAAGCTTGCAATATGGCGGCTCCGAACGAGGGAGGATTTCGGAAGCACATGGCTGTCGGACTATGTTGAGAACTCGTTGGGAGGATATATTCAGGAGCAGTCGGAAACCGAAGATTTAGAAATGGAGATGATGTAAATGACGTATTTGTTCATTGGAATGATGATAGGTGTTATCATCGGAACAACGATAGGTTCTCTTGCCGTTGCTTTTAAGTCTGCGGAAAAAGAGATCGCACGTCTTGATAAGGAGGTCAAAGATGCACACAAACAAAGTAAAAGCGAAAGTTGACTTCAAGTTCTGCATGGGAAGTATCCCTGCAATGCTGAGAGCCACAAAGCCTGTGCTTTCGGAAAGGCAGTATAAAGAATTATGTACTGAGGTTAACAAGGTCGACGGCTATCTTGAGCAGAAACGCATAATATTCAGCTATGTAGACCCAATATTCAAAGGGTGAGGTAAGCAAAATTAAATAACAACTAGGGTCGTTTTGCCAACAGCAGATAAAAATCTGGTGCTTGCAAAGCGACTTTTCTGCTGTTGGTTTTAACGGCAGAAAGGAAGAAAATGAACAGTTTTATGTCATGGGTAGGAGGGAAAAAGGCTCTCAGGGACGCCGTGCTTGCAAGATTTCCGCCTTACTATGAACGATATATCGAGGTTTTCGGAGGTGCAGGCTGGGTGTTGTTCCATAAGCCGCCGGGTATGGATTTTGAGGTGTATAACGATTTTAACGGAAATCTCTCAAATCTTTATCGGTGTGTGCGTGATAAACCCAATAAGCTGAAATACAAGTTGCGGTATGTCCTCAATTCCCGTGAAGATTTTGACCGTATCGCTTTACTTCATAAGCGTGGGATTTTTGAAAAGCTATGTGATGCAGACAGAGCGTCAAAATTCTATCAGCTCATAAGGTACAGCTATGCTTCGGGTCTTGACAGCTTTGCAAGTCAGCCGCATTCGATATGGTCTGACTTTCCGATGATAGATCTGGCGGCAAGACGATTGCAGAAAGTAGTGGTTGAGAACAAAGATTTTGAGAAACTCATTAAGCAGTACGACAGACCCGTCAGCTTTTTCTACTGTGATCCGCCGTACTTTGCTACTGAAAATTACTACAAGGACGTGGGATTTAAAACAAAAGACCATATTCGACTGCGTGATACGCTTTTGGATATCAAGGGCAAGTTCTTGGTTTCATACAACGATTGCCCCGAAATACGGGAGATATGGGATAAGCCGAATATCCATATCGATGAGATAAGCATGCTGAATAATCTGGCTCAGCGATACGACGGAGGCTGTCAGTATGCGGAACTGCTGATTTCAAATTATGATACAAGCGAAAGAGCAAAGGCGGCTTGTCAGCTTTCGCTGTTTGACGATGAAACAATTTTGGAGGTTTAATTTTATGAAAAATATGATATACACAAAAGGATTTATCAACAATTCAGGGGATATAGAAGTGCCCGGTGTATTTTTGGAAGAAGGTGCGGAAGTCGAACTGAAAATATCGGTAGCGAGGGGTAAATTTGAAATAGCACTTTTCCCCTCAGAGGACAAAGTACCGTTCCGTGACTGTGGAATCTCGGAGGAAGAGATACAGCGTACCTGTTCCATGTACGAAGACTGCGACGGGTGTCCGCTTAATGACTACTGCGAAGAGGAATCGGAGGTGGTTTCATGAAAATACTTGTGTTTGAACCGATGAAAAAGCCGTATGTGAAGGATATTAAAGATAATATTCACGCTATGCAGAAAATTGTGGGCGGCAGCATAGAACCCATATATTTTGAACCAAAGCAGGACGCAATCGTCTGGTGTAATGACGAATTTCTGCTGAACGGTTCAGAGCCTAACAGGATTGTGGGTGCAACACTTGTCCACGGCACTTTTTACATCTCAGGCAACTATCAAAATGAATACGGCGAGTGGGATAGCTGTTCACTTACCGATGAACAGATTGAAAAGTACAAGGAGCAGTTTTCTCATATGATAGTTGATCTGCCGGGCATAGGTCTTGTGGCTGTGAATGAGTGTCACCCCGAAATTGTCCAGTCGGAAGAAGTAGCCGAAGATTTAGAAGATTCGGAAGAACCCGAAATTACAATGTCATAAATGAAAGGAAAAGGTGATGCAAATGAAAATTTCAGCAACGATCAACAGACTGGTGGACAAGCCCGACAGCAACATCAAAGCGTTTGCAAGCGTAAGCTTTGACGGATTTTACGCTGTTCACGGTATCAAGGTGTGTGAGAGCGAAAAAGGGCGGTTTGTTTCCATGCCGTCAACTCAGTACACCGACCGTGACGGGAACAAGCAGTATCAGGATATTTTCCATCCCATAAGCAAAGGTGCAAGAAATGCACTCAACCAGGCGGTTCTGAACGCCTATGATATCAAGCTTCAACAGGTTCAGCAGACCGAGATCGAGGTGGAGAATTCTCCCGATGAGGAGATGTCCGATGATATTTCCGATGAACCTGAACCGGAAATATCAATGTAGTACAAAGGCAGGCTGTGCAAATTGTCACAAAGGTAGAACTTTTGCAAAAATGCTGGATTTATACAAAAAGGTGTGATATATTGCTTGACAAGGAGCGTGATGATATGAAAAGAGCGATATATATTTCAATACTTTGCACAGTAATGCTGACTGCCTGCGGGAATGTATCGGAGTCCACGGAAAGCGAAAGCTCTTCAGTAACTAGTCAAACTACGGTCACGGCTATAGTTTCTGCAGAAACATCTGCAAAGGAAGAAATGGATACAAGTGAAACCGCAGTAACAACGAAAAAGAGTTCGCAGAGGGTATCCGAGAATTCAAAGCCGACAGATATCACAGTAACTACGACCAAGAAATCCGGTTCTTCAAATGCGAACGGAAATTCTAATTAGGGTCAGAATAATAACGGTCAGGAAAATAACTATCAGCCTGTGCAGAATGATCCGCAGCCCGATAACTCGCCGTCCGATAATAACCGGAGCAATAACGGAGCGGAACAGAATAACGATCCGACGCCTCCGACTACAACTGCAAAGCCTGCGGTAACAAATCCGCCCACTACTACAACTCCAAAGCCGCAGATTACAGTACCGCAGACTGAACCGCCTGAAGTTGTAATTGAAGATACAACAAACTTGCAAAGTGTTCTGAATTATGTAAATTCGCTTGGAAGATCAATCGATGAATATTACAATATAGGTACAGGGTTGAGTCACGATGGTTCTGATTATGGAAAAGCCGAAGCGGTGTATAATTGGATTCTGGATAATGTCAGCGGAAATTGTCAAGTGTTCTCAGTGGCAACAATGTATGCCTGCAAGGGGATCGGGCTTGAATGTCGGTATGCGTTTTTCTCCCACGATGACTGGTATGGACACATGGCAAATCTGGTAAACGTGGGCGGAGCATGGTATGTGTTCGACACACAGGGCGGCAGATTTTTTAAGTCGGATAAATACGGTGATATTACCCGGATATTTGATGAAAATGACAACACGATTGAACTGTCGGTAAGCGAATCTGCTTACTAATTAAGTAAACAACAAAGTTGCAATAAAGAGAGCCGATTTGGCTCTCTTTATTTTGCTCAAAATCAAAGGAGAAATGCAATATATGTTTAAAATTAAATCCAAGATTTTAAAGAAACTTGGGCAAGCGAATACGTCGCTTCGTCTTTTTCATTTGCGTGCTTGCCCTAAGAGTTTGCCTGCGGCAAACTCCCAACTTTTACGAAAGCTTACAACAGGGTTCATGGCAGGACTCTGTGCTTTTTCTATGTTCGGTTCATCTATGAGCGGAGCAATCACAGCAAGTGCCGCAAGCACACCTATGGAAAACCCGGCATTCCCGTCAGCGGATACGGTGATCGCAAAGGCGGCGACCTTGCTGGGTACACCGTATACCTATGGAAACAAGGGCTACTGGTATGCGTATGATCAGGGTCAGTACACTCCGCTGTCGGTGCAGACGATCAACAACCTCGGTATCGACTGTTCGGGTCTTGTGTACTATACTCTTACGCAGCTTGGATACAAAACATCGGGGTTCAGTTGGAACAACCCTGTGCCTGTTGATACAGATCATTGGCTTACAGTCAATGATAACTGCACCATAACTTACGACGGAAAGACTTCAAAGGTCGAAGTCGAAAAGAAAAACATCAAGACAACGGACCGCCCGTATTGGGAGTGTGCTGACGGTTCGGTTATTACAGCAGGATCTGTGGTGGTCGCTCAGAATCCGGGTGGTGAGGATCACGCTTGGATATATATGGGCGAATTTGATTCAAGAAATGATGTAATAAGCTACCTTAAGTCTATCGGCGTTTCGGAAAGTCTTATCAATTCCAAAACAGTCGGGGACGGCACAGGCGCAGGAGGTACACACTGGAGAATCGAATCAAACGGTTCTGAGGGCGTTGTTATCAACAACAAGACTGACGGTAAGACCGCTACCGCTATGAATATGTCGGCGTTCAGAATTACAAAGACAGATGTTACCTTTGAGATCGATAAGTACAATACGGACGGTGATCTTGTAGGAAAATCAAGTGTTGACAATTCCACAGCGGTATACGGAATCTACAGTGACAAGTCCTGTACCAAAAAGGTTGGCGAAATCACCATAGGCGCTGACGGCACAGGTAAAATTCAACTTCCCGACAGCACTTATTACGCAAAGGAATTAAAAGCTCCTACAGGTTATTCTATTGACCCTACTGTTTATACAATCAAAGCAGGAAAAAACAAGGTGACAGAGGATTTCAAAACAGGAACAATTAAAATTAACAAAACCGCAGAGGACGGAATCATCAGCGGCAGGAAGTTTAAAATCACCTATTCATACAATGGAAAATCGCTCTCTGAAACTGCCAAAACCAATGCAAACGGAATTGCAGCCTTTGACGATCTAAGGGTTTATGATATGTCTACGGGTAAAGCAATTACCTATACAGTATCCGAGATCAATGTAGATACAAGATACGAAGTCCCTAAGGCTCAGAATGTTACGCTGACAAGCGGAGATGTTGATCTGACTGTGAATGTGAAGTTCAACAATCAGCTTAAAACGGGCTCGATAAAGATCAATAAACATTCTGAGGACAATCAGAACGACGACAGAGAGTTCACTATTACGGGCAACGGTAAGACTTACACAATAAAAACAGGTTCGGACGGTATTGTAATCCTTTCCGATATTCCTGTTTACAACAGCAATAATGAGAAGATCGTGTACACCATTTCCGAGAAAAATGTTCCCGTAAAGTATGTTGTTCCTGCAGATCAGACTGCAACCCTGACGGCGGACGCAACAACAACCAAGAAATTCAAAAATATCCTCAAAAAGTTTACGGTTGAGGTGACAAAGCAGGATTCCAAAACAGCATCAGCACAGGGCGACGGAACACTTGCGGGAGCTGTTTACGGACTGTACAAGGACGGCGAGCTTGCCGATACCTATACGACCGATGAAAACGGATATTTCAAGACAAAAGAGTATGTCTGCGGAAACTACACTGTTCAGGAAATTTCACCAAGCGAGGGCTATCTCCTTGACGAAACAGTTTACTCAGTTGGTGCAGAAGCTGAAAATTATTGCATTGAGCATAACTCACTTCCTATGACAGTGACTGAGGACGTTATCAAGGGAAATATCGCAATCATCAAGCATTCCGATGACGGCTCTACTCAGATAGAAACTCCGGAAGTGGGAGCTGAATTTGAAGTGTATCTGAAATCTTCGGGTTCTTATGCAAATGCTGTTGAAACAGAACGTGATCATCTGACTTGCGATGAAAACGGATTTGCACAGACCAAGGATATGCCATACGGAATTTACACCGTGCATCAGACAGTTGGCTGGGAGGGTACTGAGTTTATTGCTGATTTTGATGTCAACATCAGCGAAAGCGGACAGACCTACCGCTATCTTATCAACAATGCAAAGTTTGAAAGCTATATCAAGATTGTAAAGGTGGATTCCGAAACGGGAAAAACAATTCCTTACGAGGGTGCCGGATTTGAGATCTATGATTCAAACGGTCAGAAGATCTCTATGATGTTTGCCTACCCGACGCCAACTACGATCGATGTGTTTTACACTAATTCTGAGGGCTATCTGATCACTCCCGAAGTTCTTCCCTACGGTGAGTATTCACTTATTGAGGTTCAGGCTCCTTACGGCTATGCGCTTGATAAAACTCCCGTAGCATTTTCGGTTTCCTCAGAAAATGCAGAGAAAGAAAACTCGTTTACTATTGTCAAAGTTGAAAAGCAAAATACCGCTCAAAAAGGAAAGATCAGCGTTCGGAAAACAGGCGATATTTTCACAAGCGTGACAACGGCATCATCTGCTTACACAGATGAAAACGGCGAGATGATAGTAAATCCGACCACCTTCACTCCCGTGTTTGCAAGCGGAAATCTTTCCGGTGCAGTATTTCAGGTGATCGCTGTAGAGGACATTGTTACGCCCGACGGAACAACAAGAGCTTATGCCGGAGATGTTGTTTCGGAGATCACGACAGACGAGAACGGTTATGCTGAAACTGAGCCGCTTTATCTCGGCAAGTATGAGGTCAGAGAGATAAAAGCTCCCTATGGTTATGTGCTGAACAATGAGCCTAAAGATGTTGAAGTGACATATGCAGGACAGGAATTTGAGGTGAGAGATACTGTGAATACAGCTTTTGAAAATGAGTATCAGAGCGTGAGGATCTCGCTTTCTAAGGTTATGGAAAATGATGAACTGTTCGGGATCTACGGCAATGACTGCTATACAAGCGTTCGTTTTGGGCTATTCGCCGCAGAAGATATTACTGCCGCTGACGGTTCTGTGATTCCTGCGGACGGACTGCTTTCAGAGGTTTCACTTGCTGAGAATATGACTGCAAAATTTGATGTACAGATACCTTTCGGCAGGTATTATGTTCAGGAAATTGCAACCGAGGGACACTATATTCTTAACGGTGAAAAGTATCTTGTAAACTTCGAATATATGGGACAGGACATCCGGACTGTGGATATTGACTGTGGACAATTCGTAAATCTTCTCAAGCGTGGCAGGATAGAGGGTCACAAGGTAGATGACAAGAGCGAACCTCTTGAAAATGCTGTGTTCGGTCTGTTTACTGCCGACTGTGTGAGGTTCAGCAGAGATACTACAATAATGACTGCCGCTTCAGATGAAAACGGATATTTTGTGTTCGACGAAATCCCCTATGGCGAGTATATTATTCATGAGATAGAAAGTCCAAGGGGATATATTCTTAGCGGTAAGGAATATGCTGTCAGCATTGCAGAGGACGGAGAGGTTATTGAGATAACTGCGGAAAACAAGCCTGTTACTGTTGAGATATCAAAGCGTGATGTGTACGGAAACGAACTTGTGGGTGCTGAAATGGTGCTTGAAAATACTGACGGTGAGACAGTTGATAAGTGGACTTCCGACGGCAAAAATCACATTGTTTCAAAGCTTGGTGCGGGTGAATATGGTTTTGTCAATATCACTTGACACATTTTATTCGAACAAGAATTA
>NZ_QTVE01000036.1:0-8829 GCF_003460465.1 Ruminococcus sp. AF37-20
ATACTTTGATTGTTTTGTATGTGTCAAGTTTTATTATACAGGATTAATATGTGCTTAAAGAAATTGCCGCACCTGACGGATATGTGATTGCGACGGACATTAAGTTCAGCGTTGATATTTACGGCAATGTTACGGTAGAAAACGTTGATTCAAAAGCCTTATCAGATAACGGCTATCCGCTTATAGTTATGGTGGATGATACGACTAAGGTTCGTATTTCAAAGCAGGACGTTACAACAGGCGAAGAATTGCCGGGTGCTACTTTGCAAATTATCGACGAGAACGGAAATGTTGTTGAAGAATGGGTATCCACAAATGAACCACATATGATCGAAGGGAAACTTATTGCCGGCAAGGAATACACACTTAAAGAGATCATAGCACCTGAGGGTTACGAGATAACAAATGAGATAAAGTTTACTGTGAATGCTGACGGAACTGTGACCGAGGTCGTTATGTACGATGAGCATACGCCTGATCTTGAAACCCCTCCTACGGTCATAATAGACACTCCTAATACAGGTGTATCCGCAGACAATAGTGCTGAGCTTTATCTCGTAGCCACAGCGGTTATTATGGTTTTCGGTATGCTCATATGCAAGAGGAACGGTAAGGAACAGAGAAAGGATGATGTGAAATGAGATCTAAAAAGAAATTGATCGCAGCAGCAAGTTCGGTGTGCTTTGCGTCTATGCTGTCGCTAACAGCTTATGCTTCGGGCGATGTTGCGGGGGCGGTCACAAGCACTTGGACTACGGCAAGATCGCAGGTCGTATCAGTCGTAAACAATGTGGTGTTTCCCGTAATAGACGTGATACTTGCGGTTCTGCTGTTTGTGAAGATAACACTCGCATATCTCGATTACCGCAAACACGGTCAACTTGAATGGACGCCGATCGCTATCATTTTCGGCTGCCTGATCTTTTCTCTGACCTGTCCGCTGTACATCTGGAGCATAATCTGATATGGGGAGGAATGAATATGAAAGCAAAAGTAATGACTGCAATTTTAGCAGCGTTTATGCTGACAATGACAGCCTGCGGAACAATCAGTCCGCCGATCCAGAATGCTGTTACGGAAACTACGACTACTACAGCCGAGTCCATACACGACTCGGCTGCCTCTTCGGAGGATGAAAAGATAAAAACAGACACCTTTATTGCCGAATTTTTCGGTTCCGATATATCCTTTGTGGATACAAGTGAATTGGTAGCGGAAGCTATGAAAGGCTGTTCTTTTGATAATGAAATCGATGATTCAAATGGTGTGCAGAAGATAACGCTTAAAGGCACAAACGGCGGTGGTTCTATTGAGGTGATGTGTATTGATCTAAGTCAGAGTGATCTTGATCACGATATGGAATATATCCTTGAAAACTTCTGGGATTACTATTTTGGACAAACCTCCGCACAGATGAGCGGTATCACTGAGGACGATTTTGTGTCCGATTATCGCATGGTTAATTCCGTTGTTTCAAAGGGGAAATTTCAGCATTACGGCTCGATATAGAAAACCGACGGCATGGCTTCTCAGTTCGGATACACGGAAACCTATGCCGTGCTGAATGAGAACAAGCTGACCGTGGTGTCGGGTGCGTTTCTCAGCTCTGATATGATGGAAAGGCAGAGTTTTTCGCAGTTGATGGCTAAGTTTGCAGTGAATGTGAAGTACTGATTTGAAATGAAAAAGGACTGAGGTTGGCTCAGTCCTTTTGATTGTGTGTGATACAAACTGGAAGTTATCAATTAGAATTATAATTCCGTCACAAATTATATCTGTTGCCTATTTAAAAGTTCAGATTATGATGATATTTTTTATTTTTTAGATAAGCATTTTTATCAAAAAAATCATCATCGAACAATTCCACTTTTTTACCATACTCAAATAAGTATTTAAATGTAAATGGAATGTTGAATTTATTAGAAAAATGATATAAATTATAAAAATAATCTTGAACTTGTTGATTCATTAAAATACGTTCAACTTCATATTTAAAAAAATCAAATTCTCTGTTTGATATTATTTTTTGTCTTTTTAAATAGCAAATATATGAAAAGTATGATAAGGTCTTGTCTACTTTTAATTCTAATTCACCGCTCCCATGAAATTGCTGAGAATACCATTTTTTATCGTAATCGAAAAAATATATTATATCTTTTATATCTTTGTCTGTTCTAATTTTTTCAGTTAAATCATTTATATATCCGGCTCTTTTTAACAGAACATTATTCCTCCATTGATGAAATCCGAATACTCCTCCTAAAATCACCAAGAAAACAGAAAGTACTGAGGTAATATCGGATATTGATATTTCATTTGTAAAAGTCATTTTTATCTTCTCCCAAAATAAACAATTATTAAATCTTTATAAACCAATAATTTTGTCATGTGTTAATACCCGTAAGTCAAAGCTTTCAAACGGTAAATTTCAATTTATCTTATCATCCATTATATCACACCAAACCCGAAAAATCAACTAAATCAAAAAGAAATCAGGTGATACAATGCCCTATATCCCATTCACAGACGAACAAAAAGTGCTTGCCAACAGCGTAGACCTTGAGCAGTTTCTCAGAATGAGAGGAGAAAAGCTTGAACGTGTGGGCAGAGAGCATAAGCTCATATATTACGACAGCTCAGGCAAGCACGACAGTATAACTATCCGTGGTTCAAAATGGTTCGACCATAAAAATCAGACAGGCGGCGGAGCAATAAAGTTTATGCAGGAGTTTTATGGTATGGACTTTCAGACTGCGGTACAGGAACTGTTGGGACAGAGGGTAACTCCGCTGTCCCACAGTCCGCCGAAAGCTATCGCAAAGGAAGAAAAGAAAGAATTCAAGTTGCCCGAAGCAAATAGCAATATGCACAGGGTCTATGCCTACCTGATAAAACAGAGATTTATTAATCCAAACATTATCTCACATTTTGCAAAGCAACACACACTTTATGAGGACAAGGAACATCACAATGCAGTGTTCGTAGGCGTTGACGAAAACGGCGTTCCAAGGCAGGCACACAAGCGTTCAACTAATTCTTATGGAAATAGTTTTAGAATTACTTGTGAGGGTTCAGACACAAGATACAGCTTTGCACATTTCGGTGAAAGCAAAAGGCTTTATGTGTTTGAGGCTCCCATAGATATGATGAGTTTTCTTACGCTTTATCCGAAAGACTGGCAAAAGCACAGCTGCATTGCAATGAACGGAGTGTATGAAAATGCTGTTTTAACGGCGTTAAAAAGCCATTCTAATCTGAGTGAAATTGTGCTTTGCGTGGATAACGACGAGGGCGGCATCGAGGCTGTTGACCGTCTAAGGGATATTCTAAATGAGAACGGATATTCAAACGTCAAACGCCTTGCACCGCCGTACAAAGATTGGAACGAGGTGCTAAAAGCGAAGAATGACACTCCTGCTCTGCCTGCTGTACCCAACAAGCATAAAGAAGAATATCATCGTCAGGTGGAAAATCTGCAGTATCTCAAATGCCGTCCGGATAAGCTGACGTCTCAGATCAATGCCGCCTTCAAAAACGAACAATACAAATATCTCGCCGAGTATGCACTTGCATTATCCCCTTAACAAAGAAAAACACAAATAAACCGAATAGGAGCTATTACAAAGCTGTTGTATGTCACCATAACCATACAACAGCTTTTATCATTTGATTGGAAACTCCAATTCCAGAACAAACTCCGGGAACTGCTTTGGTATTCTCATCTCTCCGCCAAGCTTTTCGACAGTCCTGCGAATGTTGTATAACCCAAAGCCGTGATTATCTTTGTCGAGCTTAGAGGTTTCTGTGGAATTTTTGTTGTCTGGATTTGGATTTGATAATTTAATCACCTGAACATTCTGTACAACAGCACATTTCACCGTTATAACAGCCGAATCGGTTAAGCTGAGTTTTTCACAAGCCTCGATAGCATTATCCAAAGCGTTGGAAAGCATTGTACATAGATCGACTGCAGGAATCTCATCGGAAATAAAACCGCTGAATTGAATCTGAGTGCCGATATTTGCGGCTGATTCGCTTTTCTCCGAAAGTATCGAATCAGCGATCTGATTTCCGCTTGAAAACTTATTTGCATCAATTATCTCCTGCTTGGTTATACTTTTTACATAGTCAAGTGCTTCATCAAGCTGTCTTTTCTCAAGCGTTGCCTGCAAACATATCATATGATTTTTATAATCATGACGAAATTCTCTCAAATCGTCTGTAAGCTTATTGATCTTTTGGTAATGCTCAACTTGACCTACCATCTGTTTTTCCATTATTCCTAATATGCTTTCGTAGTATTGCCGTGAAATACTGCTGAATACAAATGAAATAATAATTGTCAAAAAAGTCATAATGGTCAGCACTGTCAAGAAACTGTTTATTTTATTATCAAAGAACAACTCGCTAGATTCAACAGCCATGTTTCCACAAAGCTCTCCGATAAAAACCAGGACAATTAATATCAATATATATAATCGTTTTGGCAGTAATCTTATGCTGTTCCTGATTTGATTTTGATGATTTTTTTGAAGAAATCTGAGTAGGATTAATACAACAATATTAAAAATCATAGATGAAAAATTTAAAACCGTTGCTCTGTCAAAATCTTGTACAAATAAATCAATCAGTATGCATCCAATTGATTGGAAAATAGAATCTAAAATCAGTACAATAACCGAAATATATACAGACCATAATTTTTTTGATTTGAATATTGACAAAATGCAAATTAGTAGAAATGCATAATAACATATTGTTGCCGTTAGGAAAATAACAGGTTTGTCATGATTTCTATACCAGGAGCAAATAATTCCGGAAATCAAATACATAAGAAATACAGTCACATATTTTCTCCTGTACTCTTTGGTTCCATAAATAAGACTCATGGTTTGGATAATCGTAAATAAATATAGTATAGATATTACTGTAAATTCAAATGTGTGTACTAAATTCATTTCTATTCTCCTATACTTTTTCTTTTAAGATAATTCAGATATTTGCTTTTAAAGTCCTTGAATTTAGAGCTTGAAATAAGCGCTTTTTGACCGTTAGAAAATTCAATTTCCTTTTTACTGTAGCCGATTATGTAATTGAAATTGACGATATACGAGCGATTTGAGCGATAAAAATACGCCTCATTCAATTCTTTCTCCAACAAAGAAATTTTGTTTGAATAAAGAAAAATTCCTTGAGCTGTGACAACTTCCGCATAGATATTGTCGGCTTGTGCATATATTATTTCGTTTTCGGGTATCGTTATATTCTTTTGATTAACAGTATCCTTAACTACTATATAAGCAGTTTTTGCTAGATTTTTTATAACAGAATCCAAAGCTTCGTACAAATCCTCTTTTTCAAACGGTTTAACGAGAAAGCGAAAAGCATTAACTTTCATACTGTCAAAAACAACGTCCTTATAGCTGCTCACAAATATTACGGTAGTATCAACATTGCGTTTCCTCAATACCGAAACGGTATCGAGTCCGTTTTTATCTGTCATTTGATGATCCATAAAAATCAAGTCAAAGGACATATCGGCAGCTAAGAGTTCCATGCCGTCGGAATATTCGTATATAATAAAATTAAGACCATGCTTATCTGCATATATGTATAATTCTTCAGACAACGTTTTTCGAAAAAAAGACTCATCATCGCAAACTGCTATATGCATAATAACCTCTCCCTATTATTTTCTGATATTTTTTGTTGTTCTTATTATACAATATTTTGACATTAATTTCAAGCTATTTTGAGCTTTACAAGAAAAAAAGGGGTGTTTACAAGAATTTTGTAGCCTGTTTTAGAAATCGGTGTTATCTTAATGGCATCGATTTGTAAAGGAGGCAAATAATATGTTCTATAATTTTTGGCTTGCATTTTATAAATTCTTCAAGTAAGGCGGTGCGGTTATGCCGATAGTTGAACACCAGTATCTACATTATAAAAATGTTTTATGTTTTGAAATGCAGCTTGATTACGGAGAAATAGAGGACTTTGCCCAAAGAATCGATTATAGTCTTGACGTTTTAGATCTATCCCGTGACGGGAAAATTGTTATTACTCAAAAATCCCCTTTTCTTGAGTTTCTGATTCCTGTAGATAAACAATTTTCAAGCAGCAAGCATTACCGCTATAAACCGGAGTTCAAACTTGTAAATGCTATAAGGACAAGACATTACGGTTCTTTCGACAGTATTCAAAACAAAGTGGAGGAGCTTAAGAAGTATATTCAAGACCAGTCTTTTTTGCCCGCTACCCCTCCGTACTTCATTGTTCAGGATATTAAAAACAATATTTATGATGTATATATTGGTATCAATGAAAACATTTTATGAAATGTGAAAACGAGGTCGGATTTTAGTAATCTGATCTCGTTTTTGTGCCTTTACAAGGAAAAAGGGGGTGTTTACAAGAAATTTGTTGAGAACAGCATGATTTTGTAGTATTTTTATGGAGTTAGTAAACTAACAAGAATAAATAATTATGGAGGTAGTAAATATGTTCAAACCAAAAACAAAGTCACGGCTAAAGCGAACGCTGTCAGGAGCACTGGCTTTAGCTATGACCGCAAGCCTAGCTGCGGTCATGCCTGCGGCAGCGGAAGAAACAGCAAAGTATCCTTATGCGATTTTTGCTGCCGACGAAGCTGCCGGCATTAGCGTAAACACCGACAGCTTTACTTTAAACGGCAATGCATATACAAACGGCATGTTTTCGACAACCGCTCAGTATCCCAATATCAACGGCACTGTTACGGATCACGATGATATTGGAGAAGATAATACAGGGGAAAAAGGAAACGAAGACGTATTTGACGTAAGTAGGGATATGATACTCATTCATACCAAGCTGACAGACAAATATTTTACCGAAAGCTGCGATACATACAACGAAGACTACACATATTCCGATATGAATGTTAATATAAATAATTCTGTCTACGTTACGGGCAAACTGAATCTGGACGGCAATATCAGCCTGAATAACGCTGTGGGAGCAGTTTCAGACGTTGATCTTTCCGGCGGAAATCTTAACGGCAACAACACGGTTATTTATTCAAAGTTCGGCGATATTGACATCTCAAATAGTCAGGCTTCGGTAAACGGACTGATCTATGCTCCGTTCGGAACTGTTACCATAGACTGCGACAACTTCAATATGAACGGACTTATCATTGCTCAGAATGTTGTTATCGACGGATACGGAGCGAATATCAACTACAGCAGCTCGTGGGCAGAGCTTGTCGGTACAGAATCCGAAGAACTTAGTTGGACATTTGATGACTGGCAGTATCTTGCCGATACAGACGATGACGGTCTGCCTAATCTTATTGAAAAGGAAATAGGCTCTGATCCTTATAATCCCGATACGGACGGTGATAATCTTCCTGACGGGTACGAAGCGTTAACGCTTGGAACCGATCCAACAAAGCCTGATACCGACGAAAACGGTGTGTCAGATTATGATGAAGATTTTGACAATGACGGACTTTCTAACGGACAGGAATATGAGCTTGGCACAGAGCCTTACAATGAGGATACCGACGGCGACGGTCTTAAAGACGGAGAAGAGATCAACACTTACGGGACTGATCCGCTTAAGGTTGACACCGATGAAGACGGGCTTGAGGACGGCGACGAGATCTACTTTGAAACCGATCCGCTGAATCCCGATACAGACGGAAACGGTACCCCTGACGGTGATGAAAAGCGTTTCCAAACATTTATTCATAAGGTAGAAAATGAAGATTGCGCTGTTACCGAGGTTCGTGTGTCTATGGAGGGCACGGGAAATCTTCAGAAGACCACAACTGTTGAAAGCATTATGAATAAAGACATTCTTTGTTCTGATGTTGTGGGTTTGATTGGTGAGCCTTTTGAGATCGAAACGACTTCGAAGTTCGATAAGGCTACGCTTACATATGTGATCGATAAGTCTAAGCTTGGTGATACTGAGTTTGACAACCTACTGTTTTTATGGTATGATGAAGAAAATGACAATTTTGTAGAGCTTGATACTGTGCTTGATGAGGAGAACTCTACTGTAAGTGTGGAAACTACTCACTTTAGCAAATATATGATCGTTGACGGAAAAGAATGGTATAGAGCATGGCAAGATATTTACACTAAAATAAACGAATCAAAAGGCCAGCATATTCCAAATGCAACTGTATTAATATCAAAAAGTTCAAATATATATAATGTTAATAACGCAAATCGAAATGAACTTATAGTTAGTAATATTGTAGTCTCAATGTCGGATTCAGATATTATGAGCTTTTTGACCTACCAGAATGCTGGTGGAATGAACACCGATTTTACGAATGTCAAAAGTGCGTTGAAATGGGATCCGATTTATTACAGCAGAACTGCTAATGCTAGTTATGGAATTGGTTTAGCAGCAGTTATACTCAATGATGAGGCTATGGGGTATAACTCTAAAATTATTTTTATTACTGACAGCAGTGTATCAGTTGACAGTAGATTTCTTAAGCTTGCGATTAATAACAAGATACCTATTTACTTTTTCTGTATTGGTGATTTTAATACAGCTGCATTGATAGGTTATGCACAGCTGACAGGCGGCAAGGTATACTCTGCTAAAACCGCTGCTGAAATAAATCAAAGCTGTAGTGAAATAGGTTCAAAGACCTTCGCTGGAGAAAAAGACACTGATGGTGACGGTTTTACAGATATTGAAGAAATGAGCGGACTTATTGTAAGCTCAAATTGCAAAATTGTTAATACCGATTATATGAAAGCTGACACGGATGATGACGGCCTTGATGACAATGAAGAAGTCGATGTTGAGCTTACGAAGGTTGAA
>NZ_QTVE01000036.1:8839-11917 GCF_003460465.1 Ruminococcus sp. AF37-20
ATGAAGAAGTCGATGTTGAGCTTACGAAGGTTGAAGTACCTGGAAAGCAGGGCAATCCTTCAACGTTCAAATACTATCATCATATGAATTCTGACCCCTCTAAAGCTGATACTGATGGGGATGGGACGGTAGATTCAAGTGATTTAAATCCATTAGTGTATTCGTTTGTTCCATATTTGGATATACTATGTGAATATGCTCAGAATTACTGCTCAGATAATAATTTACGAAATAAAGACGATGAAATAACACTTGTATTAGAATTTTTACGCAGCACTAAATACATTGGCACAAAGTGGAACATTACAGCTGGTAATATAAATGAGAATTTTATAGCATATGTTAAAGATAACGATATTGATGTATATAATTACTTCCTTGGAGATGATAATGCTGTGGAAGAACTCTTTGATCCATTGACGAACGAAAAGTATGATTTAAAACATCTTGCCGCAACTATGAATGCTTATTTTGAAAAAAATGATATTAAATCCATTTATTCTACTTATTATGGTTCAATGAATGATATGGCTGGTTGGGCAGGGGACTTACAACAAGTGATAGATCAAGATGTTTTATATGGAAAAGATCAATACTATGCGCATAATATGAGTATAGAAGCCGCATATCAGGAAATGAGTACATATTTAGGTAATCGTTCGAATTCACATTACGGAATTAGTGATGTAATTGTTGATGCAGATGCAGTTAATTTATACTATGAGTATAAAGATAATCCCAATATGGACTTAAATGAATTGCTTAACAACTATTTAATAAAAATGAACAACAAGCAAAGATTTTCTGATTTTATATATAATATTACAGGTTCAAATGAACGATCTGATTTGAAAATACTTGCTACATCATATATTAGACCTCCTATGGATTTTCTTTCTGCTGGTTGCGTGTATAGTTCATCTACTTGTAATTTAATAACTGAAAATATGATATATGGTTTTGCAAGTGCATTTTGCGATTATTATTTTGACTTAGCTAATTGAGGTTTAGTATGAAAAAAGTATTGGTAGTTGTCGGCATTATTATTTCTGCAGTAATTATTTCAGGCATTATTGTTGGTTTGGGTAAGAATGAAAAAACACTGTTTAATGAAAAAATTGAAACTGATAATAATGTTTTAATTTCAATCAAAGTTATTGAAAGCAATAAAGGTTGGCAACCTGATAAAACTATGATTATATCCGATGAAAATGAGCATTTGATTAGATATGCCATTGGATTTGAGGACTATACCAATTATCTGCCAAGTTATTATTTTTGCTATGATATAAATCCCAATGAATATTTGGTATGGGTTTATCAGCAAAATGGTAATGAATTTATTTACTATTTCAATACCGATACACAAGAAAAATATATGCTGGATTATAATAACATTGGCAACAGGACGGAAACTTTTTATGTTGCTGTCGATAAAGTTATAAAGTCAAATTTTTTATCTAAAATAGATTCTAAAATCAGTAATATGAATAAATGGAATAGCTATTTGTCAAACACTTAGGAGAAATCAGATAGCACAGCGATTGTTTTTCAGATGTTGAGGAAATGTCCGGATTACTTGTTGATTCAGGCTACAATCCTATTAAACCCAATTATATGAAACCTGATACCGACGATGACGGTTTTGACGACAACGTTGAAGTCGATGTTGAGCTTACGAAGGTTGAAGTACCTGGAAAGCAGGGCAATCCTTCAACTTCAAATATGTGTTATGAAAAAATGATTTTTTGGTATAAAGGAGATCAATTAATTAATATGCGCTATGCATATTAACTAATGTGGGGGTGTTGATATGTTTGCACCAAGATGTCCATGGTGTGGAGAAATAATTCCAATAAACTTCAAAAGAAGAGAACTTCGTTTTATGACGGATTTTTGTTCAAAGTGCGGACACGAGATCAAACTAAAAAAAGACAGCAGGCAATTCTGGTTAAATGCCTTATGCAATGCATCTTTGGTCGCACTGCCAGCTATTAAATATGAAAATACAGTTTCTTCACATATAGGTATCCGTACTATAAGAAGTTTCGACCACCCATATGTTAAAGTCAGCAAGCATTATGTTCCCGAAAAAAGAGCAAAATATAAAATAGTATGGGATCAGAAGAAAGTCAAACACCCTAATTTTTGGATCATAGAAGATACTGTCATAATACTGTGTTTTGTAGATAAAAATGATATCGCAATTTCGCCGATGATAGCCGCAGCTTTATACACTATCGAAAAGGTCGATAAATGCACCTCGAAAGGGATACTTTCTTTTGTAAAGTATGGACTGCTTGACAAGGACTATGCTGCGGGGACAAATTTTCTTGTATACTGTGAAAATAAAGTTGTCGGCAGAGGTGTTCTTGAAGATGATATACATTATCCGTCATTTTGAAATCACAGTAAATATATAACATAAATAGCGCATAGGAGAAATGAATATGAGAGTATACTGTCGATGTGGAAATATGCTTACAAATCAGCTTGACCCTAACGATACGGAATATTATGTTTATTCAGACAGAGAATGGTGTGAGATACAGAAAAACGAATACATACACGTTTTGGACATTCCCTATCCTCGCTATAATGTTTGGCATTGCGAAAAATGTGGCAGAATAACTTTGTTTGATGATTCTTACAATTTAGTAAAAGTATATAAGCCGGAAGAATAGTCGTTTAAGATCATAACACAAACTTTGCCCTCGGAGAACAACATTGAAACAGCTTTTAAATTTCGAGATACAAATTTACGATATCATAAAAACGTCCTGCACAAACAGCACGAACACCCCATCGCCTGCCTGCGATGACCTTTACAAGACCAGGTTTATTTTTGCTGACGGCGAGACGATATTTTCCCCTGCACATTTTTGTCAAAAACTTAAAAGCCGTGGTTTGCAGGGCGTTTCGATTGTCCGAAACGGCGATCAACTTGCCCTGCCCGAAAGCGCATTTGAGTTTGATAAGATATGCTTTCTTGAAACAAAATTCAAAAGCAAGCATAGCATTTGGACGATCGAAAGAGTTTGGCAAGACACCCATTGGTATGTAACATACCGTGAGATA
>NZ_QTVE01000037.1:0-11429 GCF_003460465.1 Ruminococcus sp. AF37-20
CCTTCGAGTTTACTACGGCAAGGTTATGGAGTTTTACTCCGAACATTAATTGTAGTCTCAGGTACATACTCATCAGGCGTTTGAATACTTCCTTCAAACGTCAGCTTTGCTATATCGTTTTTTCCTTTGCTTCTTTTCTCAACTTTGTTCATTTTGCCTATTGATTTTTCTTAGCAGGTTTCTGCTTTTCTGTTATTTAGTTGCACAAAGTTTCTTTTGGTTACTATTTTAATGATTACTTTTTTATCTTTTTCTCCCCACTGAGATAATATTTTTCTTAGTAAGCACAAGTAGCACAATGCCAAGCAAAAGTATCAGCGGCCAAGTAAGGTACGGTCTTTTATCATTATCAATATCGGTCACGACCTTATCAGGCTCACCGTTTTTATCAGTGTTGTAATACACGTTCACTTTTTCGTTCTGACTCACATAATATGTGCCTGTGAAGATCTCTCTTGTGTACTCCTTGCCGCCAACATCAAAAGCGACAGTTATGTAATATGTTTCAGCTTTGTTGCTTGCCTTTTTGTTATGTCCCCAAGTTTTCAACTCATGGTCTATCCACTTCACATAGCCTGTGGTTTTCTCAGCACTTGACATGAAAACTCTGTTTGATACATACTTGCTGAGATTATAGATAGTAGAGAAACCACCCATAAGAATAAAAACGATACTCAGAGCGATAAGCCCTGCATTTTGCTTTTTCATTTGATATACCCCCTGAACAGAAATGTTGTGTTAATATGAATTTATTATATCATATGAGAACATGGGAAGTCAATAAGCCTATCCCATCTTTCCATAAGTCTTATGGACATATTTATTAGTACGGTTTTGATCGTTGAGGTAAGCCGCTATTTTCTTTCTGCTGTAAGGACTTTTTTTATGAGATCATGTTGAAACTTTATCTTCTTCATTTTTTGAACAATTCTTGACTTTGTTACAAATCTGTGTTATACTAATCATAAACGAACGGTCGGTACGCATAAAAGGAGCGAAGCAACATGAAAACAACTGAGCAACAGCACAATGAGCGAAAACGTGAACTAATGGAAAAGTGCTTCGAGTGCTATGCGGAAAATGGGCTCACAGGCACAGGAATTAAAGCACTGGCCGATGCGTGCGGATGCACGAAAGCAAATTTGTATTCGTATTTTAAAAACCTTGACGAACTGATCATTGAGTCAACGGCATACTGTATGGAAAAGGTTGAGGACGACTTTATGGAGATGGCACCCACCGACCCCGAGGATGTTGTCCGTTTTGTGAAGGAGGTCCCGTATTGGACAGCAAAAAAGCACGGAAAAAAATATCGCCTGATGTATCAGATATATACGCACCCGAAGTATATCGAGCACGGCAAGAAATTTTTTGAGGGCGTGAACGAACGCTATACCGAGTACGCCAAGCGGCTGGAACCAAAGATCGGCATTCCATATACGGTCATCACGCCACTGATCTTTATATTCGTCCGTGCCTGCGTACATTATGCGATGTTTGAGGATGAATATTATCTGAAAACCCAGATGGAGGTCTTAAAGCAGGGGGTCGCCCTGTTTGTGGATAAGTACAAAGCAAACCAAGCATAAGCCTATCGACCGCCGCTCATTTACGGCGTGGGCAGCGGCGCAAAGCTCCGCCGTGATAAACAATTCCGAACGGAGGAAAAAAGATGAAAACAAGAAAAAAACTACTCACAGGTACACTTTTGGCGATTTGCACCGCTCTTTTGGTGCTTTGCAGCGTGCTTGCAATAGGATGGAGCAAGGCGGCAAAAACAGGCGACGCACTGCCGGAGGTGCAAAACAACGGCACGGCGATTCAGTGGAAATACAGCGACGAAGCCGACTGGCACGACCTTGTGGCGCTTACCGAGCTGCGGGGCGCTGCCGGAGAAAACGGAAAGAACGGCACAGACGGTAAAGACGGCTCTAATGGTGCCGACGGTAAGAACGGAATAAACGGTACAAACGGAAAAGACGGCATTAACGGCTCCGACGGCAAAGACGGAGCCGACGGAAAAGACGGTATCAACGGCACTGACGGCATTAACGCCAAAAGCATAGAGGTGCAGCGAGCTGAAACCCACATACAGTGGCGCTACGAGGGCGATGAGTGGCAGGACCTTGTGGCGATAGCCGACATCACAGGTCCCACCGGGCAGAAAGGTGCAGACGGAGCAAACGGAAAGACACCGGAGTTCCGTGTAAGCGAAAACACCCTGCAGTGGCGCTATGTCGGCGATAAAATATGGCTGAACCTGTACGATCTTTCGGTTTTGAAAGGTCTTGACGGCAAGGACGGTATAAACGGAAAGGACGGAGCCGACGGCAAGGATGGAACAAACGGACAAAACGGCTCCGATGGTGCGGACGGCAACACCCCCTTCATTGGTGAAAACGGCAACTGGTGGATCGGAGAAACCGATACGGGCGTAAAAGCCGCAGGCACAGACGGCACAGACGGTGTTGACGGCACAGACGGCGAAAAGGGAGACAAAGGCGACAAGGGAGATAAAGGCGACAAGGGCGATGCCGGTCAGAACGGCAGCTGTTCGGGGTATTTTCACGCCTCAAACGGCGGCACCGGCGCTTCATTCAATCAGCCGCTTCAGTTGTTTGAAGATTGCAATTCCGGAGGACTTTTTGTATGGGATCGAGCCAATAGAACCGTAACGCTGAAAGCCGGACATACATACAGTATTTCATTCAGCGGTTCGGTCTGCATTTCTCACGACATGGGTGGATGGTACTCGGTAGTATTGAAAGGCAGACAAGGCATTCTTAATGATACATTGATCGAAAGGTATATGAACGATGCAGATAATTCACGAGTGTGGATGCCGTTTGCATTCAACCGCATCTACAATGCCGGCAGTGATATTGTGCTGCAATATGAATTTATCCAGTTGACCCCCGGCACACAGCTGAACGGTGCTGTCTATAATATTACAATTATTGCTCTTGACTGAGCCGATATACACGAAAACAGAGGTAACGGAAAATAAAAAAACGAATACTCAGTATCATGCTCACCCTTTGTATGGTTCTTTGCCTTGTGTCGACAAGTGTATTTGCCGAGGATAATATGGCAGCGAGTGGGACGGCGGAAGTTTCCACAGCGGCGGAACTGGTTTCAGCAATCAGAGAAGCTTCATACGGAACAGTCAAACTGACGTCAGACATTACCATTTACACCACATTAGTGGTCAACCGCACCGTCACCCTTGATCTCAACGGTTATGTGCTGAAATACGGCAGCAGCAGTGCAGGGCATGTAATCACTGTGTCCAGTGGTATTTTGACAATTGAAAACTGTGACTATACAAAATCACACAATTTCCAAAAGAAGTATAATTTATATGTAAATGATTTTTTTTGAATTTTGCTCCGTTTAAAATCATACTAATTTTAGCTTTTAATTTTTTTTCATTCCAAAAACCGCCCCATTTCGTTCTATAAATTACCTCTTATAATCAAATCATGCAGACATATAATATTATTGCAAACCCGAAAAACAAATGAAAAGGAGATACGAAAATGAAAGGTATCACAACTCAGGAAGGCAGAGAAACACTCAACAAGTTCAAGATGGAAGCAGCTAACGAAGTTGGCGTAAACCTCAAGCAGGGCTACAACGGCGATCTTACAGCTCGTGAGGTCGGCTCTGTAGGCGGTCAGATGGTCAAAATAATTAGTCCTGAACAACAATGGATATTTACCCGAAACAGCGTAAGAAACACAGGTCATTGCATCGAGATTACATATGCCGTTAGACTGTCAGTATAGGAGCAGCACAACGATATATTTTCTTATCAAAACATCGCATTTGTAAAAACAAATGCGATGTTTCAATGTTTATTCGTTCAATATATTAACCCAATCATCTGGAAATCCCATAAGTTTTTTATCAACGTGAGGGTACTTGTGAAAAAGTTTATCTAGTTTGTCCACAAACGCTGTCCAATGTTGATCATTAGTTATTAGATGTTTTATGCAAAGAAGAGTTGCAAATACACGGATACTGCTTATCCCCTTTTCTGTATATTGCTTATATAGCTTTGGCGTTTTAGCAAGATTAACATTATACAAACGTCCATAGTGTGCACAAATATTCCGCACAAAAGCAATGTGTTCGACCCAGCTTTCAAGATAAGTATATCCCACGCCATACAACGTTGCAACGGCTTTTTTGTCCTGAGGTTTCATATTTTTATAAAACTTTGAGAGCGTACCGAAACTGAACAGCTCCACCAAAGCGTAAAACGGAATTTTGCCGTCAGTATAATTATTTTTGAAATTCTTAACAAAAGGGGCTTTGCTATTTCTGGATATTTCCTTTTTTATCTCACAAAGAAAATCATAGTGATAGCCAGGATCATTAAAATTATCCGGATCTTCATATCCTAGTACACCATAAATATGTGAGAAATGATTAGCTACCCTACACCTGAGATTAACTTCGATTTGCTCTATCCAAGTAAATAAGAGTTGCCTGAAGTTGGCGTTAAACAGGTATAACTCAACGATTTGTTCAAAGGATATAGAACCATCAAAATTTTTATTTTTACCTTTTAGTCCAAGGCCATATGCTTTTATCAAGCGGAAATATGAAATATCATTAAGAATTCGACGTGCATATTCTTCATTGACAATTCTCAACCCAAGCATTTTCAAGTTCTCGATTTGTTGATCAACATTCATTGATGGTTGCTGTTCTTTAAGCTGCATAAAAAAGTCCCCTAATAATTAAACGACCCGACGTGGTACGCATTGCTAAGAGGCGTGTCGGGTTCTGTTAATATTATTATATGCGATTTTTTCTAAAAAGTCAATGGTAAATATAGCTAAATAGATTTGGTAAAATGGCCTAATGATAAAATAAGCACATTAGTAGCTTAAATTCTAATCTATTTTCCTTTATCAACATTCACACCAAAGACATTAATAACATTCATTTCCACATTCTCCGTATCAATACAAACTTGCTTTGAAGAATATATCTCCAAATAATTGCTTTTTTCATCATATTTACAATTTGCACATAGATACGTTCCATCTTTTTCAGCTAATATTACTTTTGTGTTGTTGTCTATGAGTCTATAGTCGCGTTTTAAAGCAGCGAATGATTCACCCAATTTAAAAAAGCAGAATGTCTGAACTATTACAAAAACTGCAATTAAAGCTATTATTACTTTTTTGCCAGTTTTCTTTGTATTTGTCTTTTTATCTACCATATCTACGGCTTTATCGATAGGCTTAGTAAAAAATTTTTGATTTTTTAAAGCAATTCCTATTGATAAACCAAAATAATAAATGGCCGTACATAATATAAATAACGAGCGTAAACACTTTAATACTTCTAACGCTGTTACATCCTTCCATATTTTGATTATATTATAATCCAGTATTACGCAGGCAAATATAAATAATGCAACCATAGTTACAAGATAAATACAAACCACATTTCGAACTGTTTTCCAAAAGCCATGTGTCCTTATTATTATGTATCCCATAAAATAATTAAATAGCAATAAAATCAAACCTTTAAAAAGCAAATCAAATAAATTTGAAAAAATATTGGCCTCGCTTATTTTGGAATATGATCCATTAATCGAGAAATAACTATTGTATCCTTCAATAACTATTGCTGATATACCTTTTACTATAATTCCTGATATGGTCAGCAAAACACCTATCAACGCTGCATATGAGCTATAGTTATTGTTTTTATCCGACTTTATTGTATCAAAGATACTTTTCTTTTTACAAATATCCTTTTCTTCCACTTGTATTGTTGATTCGTTACTCATTATAACATCCTTCCCAATTTATTAACTCCATTAAATTACTGATCATTTTTTAATGCACCATCATAAGCAATCTATATAACCTTGCTCAACCATATGCGTAACTAAGACAGGTCGATTATCCTATCTCCAATTTCTTTTAAATTTTCATCATGTGTAACTATTAAAACTGTTTTCCCATAGTCACGATTAATTCTTTTTAGAATATTGATAACTATGGCTGCATTTTCTTTGTCTAACGATCCGGTCGGTTCATCCGCTAAAATTATTTCTGAAGGTTTCAAAAACACTCGTGCCAGTGAAACTCTTTGCTGTTCTCCACCACTCAACTGGTATATCTTTTTATTTTCATACCCACAAAGACCAACTTTCGCCAGTGCATCGGCGATCTTATTTTCCTTTTCTTTATGACTTAACTTAACATATCTTAATGCAAGCATAAGATTATATTTAACAGTCTCCTCGTCAACAAGTGCAAAATTCTGAAAGACATAACTAATTTTATTTCTAATTACCTTGACAGCATTATTGCTTTGGGAAGACAAAATTTTTTCACCATCTATAACTACCTTCCCTTTGTCCGGATCTTCCAACAAACCTATAATGTTTAATAATGTACTTTTTCCGCAGCCGCTTTTACCAGTAATTACAACAAATTCACCATCATTGATTTTTAGCGAAAAGTTTTTAAAGATCACTCTGTCATCATATTTTTTAGTAATGTTTTTTATCTCTATCATTATAATCAACCACCTTTTGCAACATTTATAATATCAATTCTATCTTTTTTCTTGATATATAATGTGGAGAAAATTACATCAATGCTTATTAGTATTGCTGATATTAATACTGTTTCAATAAAATTACGATCGATCAAAAGAGCCACAATAAATGAACTTGCATCAAGAAATACCATGCCAACATAATAATTAATATATCTTTCTTTAAATCTAAAGCCCATTATTTTCTTTACCGCCAGTTCCTTTTGGTGCTGCTCCATGTATGCAATAACATTTTGAATAACTGCTGAAAAACATATTATTATCAACGCTACAAACATTAAAAACTGAACTATAAGTTTTGTATTCAACTCTTTTACTTGTTCCTCAATAGCTTGATACACGCCGGTAGCAGGGAATCTTACCTCACTCTCATCGTAAAACTTACTGCAAACTTTTGCAATTTCAGCAGTCGCATTCTCAAAATCATTTACCACTATTTTAAATGGGCCTCCTGTTTCTCCAAGTATCATTGAATAGTCTATAGGATCACCGTTATTTTCTGTAAGCACATTAATGACAGGATCTTTCACAGTGTTTTTACTATCGCCACAATCTAAAGCAAATGTAAATAACGATTGGGAATCCTTATACCAAATTACTTTTGCTTTTCCTGTAAAACCATACTCACTATAATACTCCTGGATCTTATCCTCTTTATTCTTATATTTTTCTGGAGCAAGCACAACACAGCTTTTTTCATTTTCAGAAATGACTATTTTTTGGTTATTCTTGTCATATACAGGGAAAAGTTTAAGATAGTTAGGATTGACATTAACACTAATATTAACAGGGAACTCACCATTTTCTCTGTCTTCCTCATAAAGAGGAGAATAAATTGAAAAATCAGCATAAACAGATCCATTTGCATTCATGATCTTATAAATTTCTTTAAAATTTTCAATATCCTCGTCCGTTTCTCCTGTCCAATCACTTTCATTCGGGATCTCCATAACCGATACATACGCAAACTGTTTGGTTTTATTCCAATTTGAATATTTATCTAAACTCAAAGTATATAAGCTATTTAAATCCGTTATCGACAGACACATCACGCAAATGGCGGAAGTAAAAGATATGAATTTCAAAAAGCTATTAAAAACTATTAACGATCTGTATGGTCGTTGATTTTTTATTACACCGCTCAAAGAAACATACTTAACAAAAATAAATGGCAGACTGATGATAATTAGAGTGACTATCGTAACAGCCAAATAGCAAAAAAATAATTTTTTCAAAAATCCAACACAAGCAAAATTAAATCCAGGAACTAAAATTGAGGTAAAAATCAGTGCCGTTATTGCAAAAACTACAGACTGACATATCACAAGTTTAGGAACACTTTCACTCCAAATAGTATTAAAATCATAGCCCAACATTTTTTTTATTCCTATCTTTTTGTATGATCTTATAAAATCATACATTATTAGAAAGACTAAAATTAAAGTTGATGCCATTGTGACGGCTACATAATATGATGGCTGTTTTGCATTTTTAAAATCATTGGACTGATAACTTAATACGATACCTTCTTGCTTTAATTCTTTTTTTATATCATTCAGGTCGCTATGATCATTTAATTCGATGACATATGTTTTATCAAGGGGGGCATTATTATCACTAAAATATTGTCTAAGTGTTTTGACCATAAATCCCTTATTTTTATTCAACGCTGATACAACACCGATTTGATTACTATTATTTGTGCGATCAGTTGAAAGAAAATAATCCGAATCGATCTCATTGGCATTATAGAACCTTCCACTATCCAATTTGATTTTTTGAAATGTACTGAAATTTGTGACATAGATATTTTTCACATAGTAGTCTTTACCTTTTATATTATCGATATTAGAACAATAAATGTTAGCCGAATATTTTTTCATAACGACTGTTAGAATTTCATATATTTCTTCTTTAGATTTAATATCAGTCGAAAAAACAGCTTTCACCGATGATTCGGATTCACCTATATGAATCATTGAAGTATAAAATAGATTGTCATAGTTTAGAAAACAATTCGCAAATATAAATATTGCAGTAAATGCAAAGATTACTATAAAACTATATTTGATCTTCATGCTATCCCTCTGAATATCATTAATTTAGGGAGAATGTTAACGCATTCTACCTATCATGTGGTTAAACGTGGTTGTAGTAAGAATTCCACTCGGTAAAATTCTTATGATATCCAGTTTCTGCTTTAGCAGTTTTACCCTTATCGGCAGTTTTTTTGCTCATATACTTTTTACTGCTCGATTTCTGTATTGCTGTGGCAGTATGTTTTTTATCCTTACAATAAAAATAAGAATACTGTTCTTCCTTATCAAACCTTAAAAAACTATAGTGTATACCATACTCCCATTTATCATTTTTATGTCCCAAACTACTTCCAGTTAATGTCGTTGCAAACACTGTAATTGACATTGCTGTTACCATTAAAAAAGCCCCACAGCATGCAAAGATTTTCTTACCTACATTTTTCATAAAATAACCGCCTCAATTAACTTTAAAACGCACAAATTATACTAATGATTCTGGCATTTGAAACTATCTTCTCCAAATCCATCTCCACCAATTTATTATGTAGAACATATTTTATCACCACCGAAAACAAGATTTAGGAGTTACTCCCAAAATCTTATATATCATTATGTGACAAAATAATCAATATTTTCTCGGCGAACGGTTACATTTATAGGGTGAACGGTGTTATTTGTTATGATTATATGGCATTCGGAATCACTATATCAGTAATAAAGATACCATTACAATAATCATTGTCCATATGTCCGTTGTATTTTATTAGGCATTCCTTTATATTTTGCATCCCATACCCATGTCCTTCTCCTGATTTTATACTGATAAATTCATTGTCTTTAATAATTGGCTCTTTAAAATAAGTGTTTTCAACATTTATAAACAAAGTTGATTCCAAAAATTTCACACATATATTCACACGCTTATCATTACAAAACTCAGCAGCCTCAAAAGCATTACTTATCAGATTAGAAAAAAGTGTACACAGATCCATTTGAGATAATCTCAGATCATTTTCAATGTGACCCTCCCATTTAAACTCTACGCTTGGATATCTTCCACGAATATCATCTATTATTACATCAATCAAATTACTTCCTGTATGTATGTTTGAAGTTAATTTATTCAGTTCTATATTCATTTTGTCAAAATAGTCGCCAAGTTGTTCTAATTCCATATTTTCACATAACATTTTCATACAATACAGATGATTTTTTATGTCATGACGGAACTGTTTGGTTTCTTCATCTTTTTTTAAGAGAGAAATATAATATTTTTTCTGAGCTTTTAATAAATTTTGCGTTACTTCAGTTTCCTTTTTCAAATATTTGTTTTTATTATGGCTTGAGATCAATAAAAAACAAATTACAATAAAAATTATACTACTCATGCTTAAAGCCAAAGCAGCTATGCTCTTATATAAAGAATAATTTTGATCCATCATAAACAGCATTATAGACGAAAGATACACGCCAATAGAACAACCGCCAATTATAATCAAAATTATTTGCTTGGTAGAAAAATCTATATGTACGGCTTTTTTTAGTATTTTCATTCTTATAAACGATAATATTGCAATTAAAAATCCTGATACACAATTCAAACCCAACTCAGATATAGAAAATTTGTTGGGAATTTTAGACATAGCACCAATGGTTGCAGCAAAAATACCAACAACCATATCAAGTAAACATATAAAAATATATATTAAAATAACCATTCCTGTCTGCCGTTTATTTTTTAAACAAAGAATGACACAAAGAATAACCATAGCATCAAAAAATGGTCCTAAATTATACGGATCACAAAAAGACGAAATAAGAGATATAGTCAGTATAAATAGCGTAATACATACCATAGTATGCATTCTTGATTTCAACTTAATGCAGAATAGCAGCGATACAGCAACACATAATTTTACCAGCTCACTAATGTACATCGCTGCATTATACAAAATTCTTTCCATAAAAACCTCATAAACATCTTGAATTACGCTTTACATAATCATAAAAAAGCAGCTTAAATTGTGACAGCCTTCTTCTTGAAACTGGTACCCTCTCTTTCATATAATGCAATTCTATTGTTGTCGCATATATATTTTTCACATAGCGAAAGGCAACTAAATACGATTTGTGAACTTGATAGAAATGTTCACTGCCCAATCTATCGGACCAATATTTCAATGATTTAAGACTAACGACAATCCCATACTTTGTATATACAAAAGTACCATCTCCGTATGCTTCGATGCACACTATATCATTATAGCTTACAAGAGTAGTACGCCCCTTTTCCTTAATAGCAATTTTTTCATTACTCAAGATCTCCTTTTCGGCACAACTTAATGCCTCAAAAAATTTCATTCCATCAATAGGTTTTTCTAGAAAACGAAACGCTTTAACTTTAAAAGCCTCAGGCATATATTCAGAATGACTGGTAAGGAATATTATATATTCTCCATGATCTTTTTCTCGCAACTGCTCCGCAGTAACCATTCCATTCATATTGGGCATTTCTATGTCTAAAAAAATCAGGTCATAATATTTGCCAGATTCCAACAAAGACGTGCCAGAATCATAAATGTCAACTAAATAATCAGGAAACATTCCATACAAACGATTTTTTATCTCATTACATATTATTTTTTCATCATCACACACAGCAACATTTAAACGCATAATGTTCCACCTCATTGAAAATTATATCATATTTATATAAATATTACAATAACAATAATTAATATTTATAAAGTCATTTGTAGTGCTACAATAGATATTGGACAAAATTAAGAAAAAAGAAAA
>NZ_QTVE01000038.1:0-4075 GCF_003460465.1 Ruminococcus sp. AF37-20
GGAGAAGAAGTGAATGATTATCACACCGACCCGTTGAATCCGGATACCGACAAGGACGGCGTAAATGACGGAGACGAAATTGTTCTCGGGCTTGATCCGTTAAAGCCTGATACAGATGATAATGGAGTGCTTGACTGTGATGAGTATTTCGAGCAGACTGTTGATCAAAGCAGATTTGATAGCGATTTGTTTGAAGATAATCTTGCAGTGCCATCGTTACTTACAGTTTCGGCAAAGGGAAATGTAAACAGCAATATTGATATTTCCGAGTATACAGGTCATTTAAAAGGCGAAGAAAGAGTATATGTAGGCAAGGTCATTGAAATTACAAAATCCGAAATTAACAGTGGAAATCTTTCTTTTACTTTGAGCGAGGATTACACAGTAAAAAATTATGAATTAGCAGGCGAATTGACAAACGGACTCCTTATCTGCTATAATGACGGAGAAAATACAACTCCGTTGGCTACAACTTACGATGAAGAAACAAGAACATTAAGCGCTGATATTTCAGCAGAAGGCATTTATTTTGTCCTTGATGTTATTAGTTGGCTTGAATCACTTGGTCTTGATATTCCTTCAGAAACATCTGTAGAGGCTCAGCCGTCAATTCAGACTTTTGCTGCAAGAGCCGTATCCGACGCTGCGGCAAGCATTGCAACAGTTCAGATCAAAGGTCAGGTAGACATTGTGTTTGTAATTGACACAACCGGTTCAATGAGCGGATATATTAACAATGTAAAGAATAACATTACTGCGTTTGTAAATGAAATCGAATCTGCAGGAATTACTCCATCTTTTACACTTGTTGATTACAGAGATATTACCTGTGACGGTGAAAATTCAACCAATACAAAGAAAAATCCCGATGGAGATAACTGGTTCAAAAATGCGGATGACTTCAAAGCTGAAATTGCAAAATTGACTGTTGACGGCGGCGGAGATACTCCTGAAACGGCAATAGACGCATTAGAAATGGCTCGTCAGCTCAATTTAAGAACGTCATCACAAAAATTCTTTGTTCTTGTAACAGACGCAGGATACAAGATTGACAACAATTATGGAATCAAATCAATGAGTGAAATGATCGATTTACTTGTTGATGATGATATTAATGTATCTGTCGTTTCAAATTCAAGTTATCAGTCTACATACAAATCTCTTTATGAAAGTACCGGAGGCATATTTGCAAATGTTGGCGGCAATTTTAAGGATGAGCTGCTTTCAATTGCAGATATGATCAACGAGGAAACCAACAGCGGATGCTGGGTCGCTCTTAACGGACTCATTCCGCAAATTGTTAAGCTTGATGAAAGACCAGTTTGGAACGGAACAGCTGATACTGATAAGGATTCTCTGCTTGACAGAGAGGAACTTAAGAGTGTTTGGCCTACTAAATATATTGATGTTTCACCGTTTCTTTACCTTCTAGGACTCCCTTGGGATTATGAATATCCCTCTGTTCCGGCTTATGATTATTATAGTAATCCGACTAAAGAGGATACGGATAAGGATGGTATCTATGATGAAGTGGATAATGAACCACGTGTCAAGGGTTACTATGATGAAGAAGTAGAAGATATCGTCATAGGTGAACTGACAATAGTTTCTTGTAGCAACCCTCTTACTGGACACGGATTTCTTGTATACAAAAGTGCTGTTAATGACACGCTTGATTTCACAGGATTTGTTCGTGGCTATACCTATCAAACTTGGAATAAGGTTGATCCATGCTTTTATGATATTCAATGTGGACAGTCTGTTTCAATCGGAAATGCGGGAGCTGCTGTTGGTGGCTCTTCAGTTTCTGGTGAAAGTGGATCAAATTCCGGTGGCAGTTCTGTTGGTAGTTCAGGTGGTTCAAGTGGCAGTTCTGCAGGACCTTCTAGTGGCTCCTCTAGTGGCAGTGAGAGTGATGTGGCAGGAATCTACTTCAACAGAGAATTTGCTGTTGAAGCAAATAATTATAAAGAAAACTATGATTCTTCAAACCCAAGTGATTTTAAGCAGGAATATGATAAAAACTACGCCTATACTAAGAAAATTACACAGGATCAGTGGGATAAACTAATACAATATCATAATGATCACAACACATATGATTTGCTTTGGAACAACTGTGTATTGGTTGCTACAAGAGCCTGGAATCTCATTTATCAAGATGACCAAATTGATACAAATGCAATACCATCTGTTGTAAAGAATAGAATAAAAGAAAAGTCCAACTCATTTGTTTATGATTTGTATTCAGTTTTGGAGTATAGTTTATGAAAAAATTAATTCTGAAATTATTGGTTGCTTTGGCTTTACACATACTATGTTTCGTCGTAATTGCAGGAATCGGTATTACAAATACGGTTCTTGGCAGAAAAGCGGTATGGCTGGAGTTATCCTTTTTTCTGCTACTGGAAATTCTTCTGTTCGTAGTCTATTTCATCGCACCTCTATCTTCAACAGTCCATAAGATTGTCTATTGGATTGTTTCTGAACTATTTAGTCTGTTTACCGCATGGTTTTGGATGTACTTTATTGCGGGACCTATTTGGAATTTTTAAATCTATCCTTAAGTTTGGTTTTATTTGCATAAAAGTGATTGATATGATTGACGAATATGCTTGTGGTAACCTAAAGGCCTTAAAATTAATTTGAGAACATTTGATGAAAGTGTAGAAATCTACTCTTTCATTGGGCAATTTCAGTAGTTTTCATTCATGAGTAACTATGGGAGGATGAATAATGAAAAAAGCAATCACTATTTTGTGGATCATAAATATCATTATTATCTTAATAATATCTATCATACTCATTTGGTGGAAAAAAGATCATAAAGAAATAGGTTTAATTGGAATGCTCAATGCCAAATTGTTTGTATTATATCTAATTATTGCTGTTGTATTATTTATTATTCTTACAATCGTTATTCTAAGGAAAAAATAATCTTTCGGTAAGCAATTGGAAAAGTTTTGCTAAATGGAGTGAACAGTTACCAGAATATCATGAAAATTTCTATTCTTGGGGAGGAAAATATTTTATTGATTATGATGAATATGAAGAATACATTGGGTATAAACTGTCTGGGTTCAGCAATATTTTATACATATCATAACTAAGAGGAATTGTAGTGAAGAATAGCATAGTAGCTGTTATATTTACATTGATTGTTTCTGTGCTTTACATTTCACAAAACATTGTATATGCGGCAGAAGATAAAGCAAGGACGATAACAATTCATACGCAAGGACTATCTGATGAGGCGTATTATGTTGATCTTCTTGTAAAGATAAAAACTTCTGATCCGGTATACACTGATTTCAACAGCAAAATGCCAAAATAAATGGTTTTGATAAAAGTGATTCCTATGTGCGCTATGAAAACGATGGTTTTATAAGCTATTCATTGCATTTTACTGACGCTGATAACGATATGAAGATAAATAAATACAAAAGTGATTACGGAGAAACTATTCGTGCCGATAATGAGGTTATTCCGTTTGACTATCCTAATTACAATAAGAGGCTCTGCGAAAAAATCTCTGTAAATTAATCAACTGTGATAAAAACGTTAGTTGGGAGCGACATGAAAAATTTGCCGCTCCGATTTTTTACAGTATACAATAAATACTGTAATTTGTCAAGGTTCTTTTTGAAAATCAGCCTGATGGAATGGAGCGCAGCGCAATGGAATCAGGCTGATTTTCAGCGGCTCGCTCAGCCGAGCCTGTCGGGATACATGATTTCAAGCTCTCCCAGAACTCTGCCCCAGTTTCTTAGCGACATAGTCCATTTTTTCGCTATTTCATGAGTTGCCAGATACAAAGCCTTCAGGAGCGCCGTATCGCTCGGAAATACGCTTCTCTGTTTGTTCAGACGACGATAGCCGCTGTTAAGGCTTTCGATCGCATTGGTGGTGTAAATGACCTTTCTCACATCAGCGGAAAACTTGAAGATCGGTGAGATCACATCCCAGTTTTTGTACCAGCTCTTCATGGCGTTTGGATAATCTTTCTCCCACTTCTCCGTCACACGCTCAAGCTGTTCAAGCGCAGCGTCCTCAGACGGTGCGTGATAAATGGTTT
>NZ_QTVE01000038.1:4085-10411 GCF_003460465.1 Ruminococcus sp. AF37-20
TGTTCAAGCGCAGCGTCCTCAGACGGTGCGTGATAAATGGTTTTCAAATCGTTGGAAAATTCTTTCTTGTTTTTTGCACCAACATATTTCAGCGTGTTTCTTACTTGATGAACGTTACAACGCTGTAATTCTGTCTGTGGAAATGCCGTATTTACGGCTTCTTTCATACCCGAAAGGCCATCGGCACATATCACGAGGACGTCCTTTACGCCGCGATTTTTCAGCTCATTCAGGACTCCAAGCCAATATTTTGCACTTTCGTTTTCTCCAATATGTATGGATAAAACTTCCTTGTGACCTGTCAAATTTACTGCGAGAATCACATATGCAGCCAGCTTCCTGATCTGCCCGTTATCACGCACTGAAAAGTGTACTGCATCGATGAAAACAATCGGATACACTTCATCAAGCGGACGATTCTGCCAATCTTCTATCTGCGGAAGAAGTCTGTCTGTGATGTCGGATACCATACCATCGCTGACCTCAAATCCGTAAATATCTTCGATGGTATCGCTTATCTGGCGTGTTGTCATGCCCTTTGCGTACAGCGAAATGATCTTCTGTTCAATGCCGGAGATGTCCTTTTGACGCTTTTTTACCACCTTTGGCTCAAATGTTCCGTCTCGATCCTGTGGTACTTCGATCTCTGTTTCGCCCAAATTTCCACGTATCTTCTTGGTTTTCCTACCATTACGGTAATTGGAGTTGTCCGAGCGTTCATATGAACTGTACCCTAAGGGTTCATCCAGCTCTGCCTCAAGCATTTCCTGTATAGTGCCGCCCATCAAATCCCTGAGAGCATCCTCTATATCCTTTGCTGTCCTGATATCATACTCCTCGATCAGTTCTGCGATGATATTCTTCTTCCCCTCGCTCATTGGTTCTCTTTTTCTTCTTGCCATAAAAAATCAGCCTCCTGTGTTATTTTTATTATATCACAGTTGACTGACTTTTTACAGACTTTTTTTCAGAGGGTCAATCAATAAAACAATTAGAATGATTGCAGTTTTTTAACTTACCAAAGAATTGATTCATTCATTCGACCTCCTTTGTTCCAAGTAATGACCCTTGTATAAGTTCCAACAGATTTATATTCTCTTGCCATTCCTGCTTCATGTAATTCATACATCTCTCCATCAGTAACAAGACCGCCTCGAAGAGGAGAGCCTTACTCCCAATCATAGAAATCAATTAAATTATATGTTATAGTTGCAATATAACCATTTCTATTTTTTGCACAATGCATGCTCATTGCAGAATCAGCATCACCAATCGAATACCACCAATCAGTTGCAATCTCCGTTTCTCCGACACATCCTGTAGTAGAAAAATTAGTTCCTGGAAAAGCTGTGGCCGGATTTGTAATAAACCATTTTATCAAAACCATTTATTTTGGCATTTTGCTGTTGAAATCAGTGTATACCGGATCAGAAGTTTTAATCTTTACAAGAAGATCAACATAATACGCCTCATCAGATAGTCCTTGCATATGAATTGTTATCGCCCTTGCTTTATCTTCTGTCGCATATACAATGTTTCGTGAAGATAAAAACATAGAAACAATCAATGTAAATATAACAGCTACTATGCTATTTTTTTCACTACAATTCCTCCTAGTTATGATATGTATAAAATATTGCTGAACCCAGACACCTACATTAATTAAAATTATTCGCAAAAAATGAGCAGAAAAAATATAATAACTCTGTAAATATTGAGGCTGCTCTATACCACCTAACTTAGATTGAACTATTTAGACTTATTGCTGTCGATTAGTCAGTATATTATATATACCAATTAGAATTGAACAAAGTAATGCTATCCCATTAAGACTATAACTTAGAATCATACCGAAGCCGCTTCCTGCATTAGGTGTTCCATAATCACCGTTGAAAGCCATAAATATATGAATAAAAAAATCAGTATCGTAAAATATATAACCGATTATAACAGAAAAACAAATGGTCAATATAACACCCAAACAATATATTTTTATATTATGGCTGCTTAACTTAACAAAAAAAGCCAACTGTACCGCTGCATAAATAATAAAAAAAATAAATATAGAAATAACAGAAGCTATCCCTGCTCCTAAATATGCAGTTAAATTAAACAAAAGAGCATATATGAAACTCATCAATACATATTTAACATATTTCATCATAATAATCATATCCCCTTTTGATGAAATCTAAGTCATCCTGATTATCAATAGTATTACCAGTACTAGCGGCATATCCGCTTCCTTTATATAAGATATTTAAAGTAAATCCTGTAGCATGACCAGTACAGCCATATAGATAATTTCCTAAGTTTTCAGAATTCATAATAATATCATTATATACAAATTTGAAACCCTGAGAAAAATAATGAATAGTTGATATCGTATTATTCCAACTTTCCCGTACTTTCACATCCCAAATTCCTCCATGATTAACATTGGTATAGAATTGAACATATCCGTTAAATGAAGGATAGTATATAAAGCTTTCCGCTGCATTTGTCATATCTGTTATAATGTTCTTTAATGGTTCCGTATAATCTAAATAGTATACAGTATCAAATTTGCCGTTAATATCACTATAGATTGAAATATCATTGTTGATTTGTTCAATATTTAATATCGGAACCACACTCGGAATATAATCAAAAAATGTTTTACCATAGCCTTCTGCAGTTAAATTACAAAGCATTTTATATTCTGTATGTGCTTCAACAGGTTTGTCACCAACATAGAATCCATGATTAGCAGCAACATTAGCGATGGTCAAATATGTTATATCATCAATTTCTATAAACCACTTACCGTAAAATTCAACTTGTTCGGAAATATTCAATCCATAATTAAGCTGAAAATTTTGAATTGCCGACTGAGTTGCTCCCCCCATTGCACCATACGCCGACCCTCCCATATCCAAAAAGCCTAAATATTCCAAACATCTTTGTAATGTTGTTATTTTCAACTCTGTTTCGCTAGCGTTCTTTAAGGAAAAATTAAAATCAACGACACCACTATAAAATTCAATAAATTCTTCCCAGCTCATTTCGCTATCTTTTCCTGTAGCCGTATATATATCATATACTTCTGAAACATTGTCTTCTAAATGCAGCATATATGCATTATAAATTCTTTCTATTGACAGTTCTTTCATGACTGCGCCATTATTATTGACGGATTTTGGTTTTGGATCAAAATTATCTAATAGATTATCCCCATCCGTATCCTCCACCGTAGGATCACTCAAAAACGGCGCAACCCTCACAACATCAAGATAATCATCTAAACCGTTTAATTCCCTTGTCAGTTCATTCGATATCTTGACGTCACCTTTTAATTTCAGCACAGTTTTCAAAGTGGGCAGCACAGGTTCATTATCCGAATCCCATGCAAGCATACTGTTCCTGCTGTCAAACTCCTGCCAATCCGTCAAACTGTCGGTATCGCTGTTTGTCCATGCTCCTCTTTTTAGAGGTGATACCAGTGTGAGTTTTTTGAAGTTATTTCCGATAACTATATAGTATGTTTTTGGTTTGTAGCTATCTTTTTCGTATATAAATCCAAAATTATTCAGTCCGAAAAATGCCTCACCATTGCATGTTCCGTCATTATTTAAATCATTCCAGTAGCCGAATGTTCCCGACGTGCACAGCGAATTTGTATTTCTGTACATCATCAGCTTATCTTCTTGTCCGAGATAATTATCCGGCTGTGTCGGAGTCCATTTGGTATATGCGCTGAAATCTTCTCCAGTAAGCCATCTCCAGCCACTTGAGGTGTACTGTCCGCCTATCCAATAAGAATTTTTCGTACCCTTTGAAAGCAGTTTTTCTTCAATGAAACATTGCTCGTCAGAATCGTTTATTGTTACCAGATGTCCGCCGAGCGCCTCGCAGATATCCTCTGCGCTGTCCCAGTCATAGCCGGAAACCGAGCAAATTCCATAGGTATGTCCATTATAGTTTGCTTTTATCATGCTACTTTCAATAAATTCTTCTGTGACTGTTTCGGCTAACGCCATCACCGCAATCTCCGGTTCTTCAACCTCAAATCCCAGACTATCCAGCCACATTTCAATATCCATCAGACAATACGTTCCCAGTTCGCTTGCCTCGCAAATGACGGTATTGTTTTCTAAATCATATGTAGTTTCCACAGGAAGCAGCATATGCAGATCTTCATCAAATCTGAATGCCTGCAAACGCTTTATACCGTCAAGCTCCTCCGTATATGCTGTATACTTATCACTTATATTATTGGTATAATTATCCTTTATCTTATAGTATAGCACACATTCGTCAACTTTGCAAGTGCTTTCGTAAGAGATTTCTACACTTTTTCCGAGAACTGCGTCGTTTTTTATCGCATTCGAGTACGGCGACTGCTTGATCTCTGCGCTGTTTACCGCATAGCCCGAAGATTTGAATTCTACTGTCAACTCGTAAGCGTTATCCTCTGTATTAATATCCTCCAGAGCCTTGCTCTCCGCAGGAATACTTTGCTCAAAAACAAAATCTGCGTCAGGTACTTCAAACGTCTCAGGATCACTCGGATCAAGCCCGATATGCGGCTCATCCCCATCCGGCAAACCGTCCCTGTCCGTATCCGGATTCAACGGGTCGGTGTGATAATCATTCACTTCTTCTCCGCCTTTCAAACCATCGCCGTCGGTATCGTCATTCTGCGGATCAGTTCCCAACTCTATCTCCTGTGCATTGGTCAATCCGTCTTCGTCAGGATCAGCGTCTGCGTCCGAAACACCATCGGTTACCGAATCATACTTTGTGGGATCCGTTCCTGTTACGTATACTTCCTGATAGTCGGTCAGACCATCCCCATCAGTATCGGGATTATTCAAATCTGTACCGATCATATTCTCATAAATGTCCGGAAGCCCGTCACCGTCGCTGTCAAGAAAATCAACAGAATATTCATCCTCTGTTTTTGTTACAACAAAGGGAACAGACTCGATTGTTTCACCGAAATCATTAGGAATTGAAACTTTAAAATATTTTGTTTGAAAATCCTCAGTGATGACATACTGATACGAGTCAGCATCCGAAACTTCTGAAACCAAGGTGTAGCTTTCATTATCATCAGACTGCCATACATCGAAAACCTCGGCTTCATAATCGGTATACCATTCAATATCTATTGCATTCGCTTCGTTATTGTAGTCGCCGTAGGCATAAATTGAAACTCCATCCGGATAATTCTTTATGAAGTCAATAAGGCTTTCATTCGCAACGACTTCTGTCAATGAAGTGTTAGATATTTCCGGATCACCGTTCTTAACGCCTGTAAAACCAAGTGTTACGCTTGAATTAGCATATACGGTGCCTGTATATGTTCCCTTCAAACGATAGCTATACGGTTCTAACTCAGTTACAGTAGCTGCCCAGCTATTCGTAATCTCGGTAATGGTAAAGTTTGTATCAAAGGTAAGTTCCCATGCTTCAATAGGGGAATCGGTGTTATTAGTAATTACGATAGCTCCATTGAAGTTATCTCCCCATGTTTCGTTGACAACTAGCTGAACATCGTAACCGGATTCCTTATTGATGCGCCCTTGACAAAGCTTAAAAGCTTCGGGAACAGCTTCACAATTATCTACTGTATAGCTAAAAGTGATCGAGGAATTAGGCTCAATCCGTGCATTATATCCTGCATTTTTAACATATGAAACTCCGGTAGACGTCTCAGCCCACTGTGCGTCCCAAATGCTTGAAGTGCTGCCGTTTGGATCAAAGTACAGCATCCAGTTTTCAATTGTACTGTCACCTGTGTTGGATAACGTAACGGAAACAACCTCCGTATCACCCCATGAATTAGTTACATTGTAGGAAACAGCATAATTGTCGTAGACATAATTCTGCGTTGTAAAATCCTCTGCCAGTACTGGGATACTGGGTACAAGAGTTGCCGCCATAGCTAAACTCATTACGCCGGAAAGTATTCGTTTGAAGTTGCTTTTAAGTTTCATAACTTCTCCTCCGTTTCCGCAGTGGCGGAGCGCAGAAGCGCTCCGCTCCTGCTTTTTTATCAGTCTTCTTTTGTGAATTTCTTCATGCCTTCAGGCTCTTTGGGCTGATTGTACCACCACCAGCAAGCCTTAGAACTGGAACCGACTCCAATCATCAGCGCAAGGGCTGCCAATGACGAACCGTATTTCAGCATGAGCTTTTTAATTGCTTTCACATTCTTCACCCCTTTTCTTTTTCAGAAATTTATGTAAATCCTCCGGCTCCTTCGGCTGACAATAGGTTATGCTGCAGGCTTGACCTGTTACTAATGTCGTTATGCCATAGATCGCACTGAGAATTAACGT
>NZ_QTVE01000039.1:0-10093 GCF_003460465.1 Ruminococcus sp. AF37-20
CTTTTCTTTTTTCTTAATTTTGTCCAATATCTATTGTAGCACTACACAAGGCGTAACCTGTGAATGATACTTTTTTCTTGACAAATCGGCAAAAATGTGCTATAATTCTCAATTAGGAAAGTTACCTTGCGGAAAATTTCGCAAGGTGCTTTTGTGTTTTATAGGCTTTTTGTGAAAAATTACGATTTTCTTTCCTTTGATGGGAGAAAATATATTTATAATTTTTATTGTTTATAATTTTTGCGAAATATATTAAGCAAATCGTTACAGAAAGCATTCGCTTTGCTGTGTCTTGATAAATCGGAGGAGTATGTATGATTAGAGAAGATTTAAGAAATGTTGCTATTATTGCCCACGTTGACCACGGTAAGACTACCCTTGTAGACCAGATGCTCAAGCAGAGCGGTACTTTCAGAGAAAATCAGGCTGTAGAAGAAAGAGTCATGGATTCAAACGATATCGAGCGTGAGAGAGGAATCACTATCCTTGCAAAGAATACTTCTATCAAGTATAAGGACGTTAAGATAAACGTTATCGACACCCCGGGCCATGCTGATTTCGGTGGTGAGGTAGAGCGTGTTCTTAAAATGGTAAACGGTGTTATACTGCTTGTGGACGCAGCCGAGGGTCCAATGCCACAGACAAGATTTGTGCTTCAGAAAGCACTTGAGCTTGGTCATAAAATAATCATCGTTATCAACAAGATAGACAGACCTGACGCTCGTCTTAACGAGGTAGGCGACGAAGTTCTCGAGCTTCTCATGGATCTTGACGCTACTGACGAGCAGCTTGACAGCCCTATCCTTTATTGCTCAGGCAGAGCAGGTACAGCTACTCATTCGCCAGATGAAGAGGGCAAGGATATGATACCTCTCTTTGACGAGATACTCAGCTATATCCCTGCACCTGAGGTAGATACTGAGGGTCCAATGCAGTATCTTGTTTCCGCTATCGACTACAACGAGTATGTAGGAAGAATAGCTATCGGCCGTATCGAGCGTGGCGAAATGAAAGTTAATCAGGACGTTACGATCGGCGACTATCATCAGACTAAGAAAGAATACCGTGGCAAGATAGTTACAATGTATCAGATAGAGGGACTTAACAGAGTTCCATGCCAGAGTGCAAAGGCTGGCGATATCGTTTGTATCAGCGGTATTGAGAATATCACTATCGGTGACACTATCTGCGACTTCGGCAACTTTGAGGCTGTACCTTTTGTTAAGATATCCGAGCCTACAGTTGAAATGACATTCTCTGTAAATAATTCGCCATTCGCAGGCAGAGAGGGCAAGTTCGTAACGAGCCGTCACCTGAGAGACAGACTTTTCAAGGAGCTTCTTAAGGACGTTTCACTGAGAGTTTCTGAAACAGACAGCACAGACGCATTCAAGGTCGCAGGACGTGGCGAAATGCACCTTTCTATCCTTATCGAGAATATGCGTCGTGAGGGCTATGAGCTTGGCGTTTCAACACCGCACGTTCTGTTCAAGGAGATAGAGGGCAAGCTTTGCGAACCTATCGAAAGACTTGTTATTGACGTTCCTGAGAACTGCGTAGGTTCTGTTATGGAGAAGATAGGTGCAAGAAAGGGCGAGCTTCAGGAAATGGCACCTGTTGGAAGCAGAATGAGACTAGAATTTCTTATCCCTGCAAGAGGACTTTTCGGATACAAGAGCGAGTTCCTTACAGACACAAAGGGTGAGGGTATCATGAGTTCTGTATTCCATGACTACGAGCCATATAAGGGCGAGATACCAAAGAGAGCAACAGGCTCACTTGTTGCATTTGAAACAGGCGAAGCTGTAACATACGGTCTTTACAACGCACAGGAGAGAGGCGAGCTGTTCATCACAGCAGGCACACCTGTATATGAGGGAATGATAGTTGGCGCTTCACCAAAGCAGGAAGACCTTGTTGTAAATGTCTGCAAGAAGAAGCACCTTACAAATACCCGTGCAAGCGGTTCTGATGACGCTCTCAGACTTGTCCCGCCAAGAAATCTCAGCCTTGAGGATTCACTTGAGTTTCTCGCTGATGATGAGCTTCTTGAAGTAACACCAAAGAGCATAAGAATAAGAAAGCGTATTCTGAGCAACTCACAGAGAGCTAAGGAAAGAGCTAAAATGTAATAATAAAAAAAGAGGAGCGGTCATGCCGTCTCCTCTTTACTTTTTATGAAATTGTAGTGCTATTGTATGTTGGTGTAGTAGAAAATAGCAAGCTGTGTGCGGTCACGGAGGGAGAGCTTTTCCAGGATAGTGCTGATGTAATTTCGCACTGTGCCCTCACTGAGATAAAGCAGTGAGGCTATTTCCTTGTTGCTAAGCCCTTTTGCCACCTGTTCGATTATCTCCTGCTCTTTTTCGACTATGCCGTAGTGGTCAAAATCAAAACTGCTGTGATTGGTAAGAAGCTCAGGAAGCTTGCTTGCAACATCTGAGCCGAAAACTGTCTGCCCATTCATGACGGTTTCAAGGGCAGGGCATATGCTTTCAAAATCCTGCTTTAAAATATATCCCTTTGCTCCCATAAGCACAGCCTTTATAATGTATTCATCATCAGAAAATGTGGTAAGATAAAGTATCCTTGCGTCAGGGTACCCAGCAAGGATCTTTTCGCCGGCTTCAATGCCGCTCATGCCGTTCATGCGGATATCCATAAGCAGAACATCAGGCTTGAGAAGAGAATAAAGCTCTAGGGCTTCCTCGCCGCAGCTTCCCATGGCAAGAACTTTCACACTGCCTGTGCTTTCAAGAATAGTTTTCAGCGACACCGCCACAAGCTTGTCATCATCTATTATAACAATGTTCATGTCAAGACCTCCGTTCAGTCAGGTTTTGTTTCGGCACAGACAGAAAAATGCGGAATCCCTTGCTGTCCGATGTGATGTTTATGTTTCCATTTAAAGAAGCCGCACGCTCACGCATATTGGCAAGCCCCATTCCGCTTTCGTCTATCTTTTCGGGACAGCTTCCGTTGTCTGCGATACTAAGCTGATAAAGAGCAGGGTGTTCACGAATGATTATTTTTATGCTGTCGCCGTCGCTGTGCTTTGCGGTATTGGAAAGTGCTTCTTTTATAATGCCAATAAAGCAAAGCTTCACATCTCGTGACATCCTTTCAGAAAAGTCATAATCACAGCTTACTGCAAATCTGTCTTTCAGAGGTCTTATGCAGTCTTCAACAGCAGGCTTTAGTGCGATAGAATCGTCATGAAGATCATGAACGCTGCTTCGTATGCTCGTCATGGCGGTGTTCAGCGTGCCGCTCAGGTCGTTGATGGCTTCACCGACAGTTTTATCTTTGTTTATGACCGAGAGCGCACCAAGCTGTAAAATAGACCTTGTGAGCATATGTCCCACGTTATCGTGTATCTCCCTTGCAATGCGGTTACGCTCTTTCAGCGTGGCAAGATATATCTCGTAGTCTTGATTTCTCTGCATGGCTTTGTTTTTCTCTACAAGCTGGGTGGTAAGTTCTTTTGAATTGTCACGGGTATTTATGAGCATCTTTGTCAGCTTTTCGTTCAGAACGCTGCGGCTTGAAATTGTGAAGCTTACCAAAAAAAGAGCGACAAGCGGGAAGAGGTCTTTTCCCAGAGTGAATATATTTGCAAGTACGCCTATGAATGTTAAGACCATAGCAGGGTAAAATTTTGTACAGAAAGCATCATAAAGCACCAAAGGGGCGAGTATCAAAGCTTCTTTACTGAAAATGCAAAGTGAGCTGTACGCAATAACTGAAAGGTATGCAACGGCAGAGCTTGGTTTTATTTGAAAGATAGCGGAGCATATGACAGCCAATAGTAATGTGGTGATGTTTGACGGATCTGTTCCTTCTGCAAGCATGAATGCACAGCAGCTAAGGCCTAAAAGAAACTTATCCCACAGCTTGTTCATATGGCGTTCCCTCCTTGATGTGATATCTCAATTTTAACACATTAGTGGCGGATTGTCTAGTATCGTTCTAAAATAGTTTTGCTATACTGTAAAAATCATTGACTTATACCTATAAAAAATGGTATAATGATAACAATGATAATATCTTGTAAGGAGCATATTTTTATGAAAGACGGTTTTATAAAGGTCGCCGCCTGCACCCCTGAGATACAGGTGGCAGACGTTGACTTCAATGTGGATAAAATAATCAGTCAGCTTGAAAAGTGCAGGGAAGAGGGCGTAAAGGTCGCTGTGTTCCCTGAGCTTTGCATAACAGGTTATACCTGTCAGGACTTGTTCTTTCAGAACGCTTTGCTTGACAAGGCAATGGAGGGTGTTGTAAAGATAGCAAAGACTACTGCTGACAGCGATATGCTTGTGGCTGTGGGTGTGCCTGTGAGAGCAAACGGCAAGCTTTATAACTGTGCGGCTGTGATACAAGACGGCGAGGTGCGTGCCTTTGTACCTAAAACGCATCTGCCGAACTATAACGAATTTTATGAGGCAAGACATTTTGCACCATACAGAGGCGAATGTGCTGCCATTGATCTGAGAGAGTACGGACAGCTTGAATTTATGCCGCCTATGGAACAGACCATTTTCGTATGTGATGAGATACCTGAGCTTGTGGTGGGCTTTGAACTTTGCGAGGACTTGTGGGTGGCTGACCCTGTTTCAAATTATCTTGCTAAAGCTGGGGCTACCCTTATATGCAATCTGTCTGCAAGCGATGAAGTTATCGGCAAGGACTCATACCGCAGACAGCTTGTATTGAACCAGTCCGCAAGGCTTGTGGCAGGGTATATCTATTGTTCTGCAGGTGACGGCGAGTCAACGCAGGATATGGTCTTTTCAGGTCACAATATCATTGCGGAAAACGGCTCTATACTTGCAGAGAGCAGGCTTTTTGAAAACGGCATTACCATATCGGAAATAGATTTTAAAAAGCTTGCCTTTGAGCGAAGAAAAATTTCCACCTATCCTGCAAGCGCAGAGTGGGACTATTCTTCCAAAGACAGCGGCTTTTTGGATAAGGACAACATCTCCCGTGAAAGATTCAGCCTTGAAATGGGCGAAACAGCTTTGACAAGAAAGTTTGCCAAAACGCCTTTTATCCCGTCAAATCAGGCGGAGAGAAACGAGCGCTGTCACCTTATTTTGCAAATGCAATCCCATGGACTTATGAAGCGTATCGCACACACACATTCCAAGACTGTGGTCATTGGCATTTCAGGGGGACTTGATTCTACGCTTGCACTGCTTGTGTGTGTAATGGCAATGGACTTGCTGAAACGTCCTCATACTGATATCGTTGCGGTGACGATGCCATGCTTTGGCACAACAAAGCGCACACGCTCCAATGCGGAGATACTTTGCGACGCTTTGGGGGTAACGTTCAGAGAGGTAGATATCTCAAAAGCAGTTTTACAACACTTTGAAGATATCGGTCACGATTATAACGATCACAGCGTTGTGTTCGAGAATGGTCAGGCGAGAGAGCGCACAAAGGTGCTTATGAATATCGCAAATCAGGTGAGCGGAATGGTGATCGGCACAGGCGACCTGAGCGAGCTTGCTCTCGGCTGGGCGACCTACAACGGCGACCATATGTCCATGTACGGCGTGAACGCATCTATCCCTAAGACCTTGGTAAGGCATATCGTTCAGTATTACGGCGACACCTGCACATCTGATACTCTGAGAGATGTACTGTACGATATTTTGGACACTCCTGTTTCTCCTGAGCTTCTTCCTACCGACGAGAGTGGCACTGAGATGACACAGAAAACAGAAGACCTTGTCGGTCCATATGAGCTTCATGACTTCTTCCTTTACTATGGCATACGCTGGGGCTTTGAGCCGTCAAAGGTGAAAAGGCTTGCGAAATATGCCTTTGAGGGGGATTATCCTGACGAGGTCATAGACAAGTGGCTCAAAACATTCTATCGCAGATTTTTCTCACAGCAGTTCAAGCGCTCCTGCCTGCCTGACGGCGCAAAGATCGGTTCTGTTACCCTGTCACCGAGAGGGGATTGGAGAATGCCGTCTGACGCTGTGGCTAAGCTTTGGCTGGAGGATATCGACAAATAACGCAAGGTAAAAATAAAGTAACAAAATCTTTATAACTGCTCGGTTTTACAGAATTGGCTGTTCAGATATAATTATAAGTAAGGAACGGAAATCTTTTCTGAACAGTATCATTACGGAGGATTTATTATGAAATACACAGAGAAAGAGGTTTTGCAGTTCGTTGAAGAAAACGACGTAAAGTTCGTAAAGCTCATGTTCTGCGATATATTCGGTTCGTTAAAGACTATCTCTGTTATAGCAGGCGAGCTGCCGAAAATATTCAGAGAGGGACTTATCTTTGACGCTTCAAAGCTCGGTGGCTTTTTGAATGTGACTGCTTCAGACCTTAGACTTTTCCCTGACCCTGATACGTTGGCGCTTCTTCCATGGAGACCACAGCATGGCAGGGTAGTAAGATTTTTCTGCCACCTGAAATATCCTGACGGAACTGCATTCGAGGGAGATGGCAGGTTTTTCCTCAAAACTGCTATCGCTTATGCGAAGGGCAAGGGATATAACTTCCAGATAGGCACTTCATGCGAGTTTTACTGCTTTGAAAAGGACGATACTGATATGCCTACAAAGCGTCCTCACGATTATGCAGGCTATTGTGACGCTGCGCCTGTTGACAGGGGAGAAAACCTCAGACGTGATATTTGCCTGACACTTGAGCAAATGGATATTTTCCCGGAAAGCTCAAGACATGAAACCGGTCCGGGTCAGAACGAGATAGATTTTCAGTATTCAAATGCACTGAAAGCAGCAGACAATCTTGTGACATTCAAAAACGTTGTAAAATCCGTTGCTGACAGAAATGGGCTTTACGCAACGTTCATGCCAAAGCCTATCGTTGACAACTGCGGCTCCGGTCTGCATATAATGCTAATGTGCATGAAAGGCACGGAAAATGTTTTCAGACCTCAGCTTGGCGGGCTTTCCAAAGAGGCTGAGCGCATGATAGCAGGAATACTGAAAAACGTTGGCGATATGACGCTGTTTCTAAACACCACTACAAATTCATACAAACGTTTTGGCAGTCTGCTTGCACCTAAGTACATTTCATGGTCACATGAAAATTATGCACAGCTTCTTCGTGCACCGCTTGCTGATACAGATGAGAATGGTATAATACTCCGCTCGGCAGACAACACCTGTAATCCTTACTTTGCTATGGGTCTGCTTATTTATGCCTGCATAGACGGCGTTATAAATAAGGAAGAACTTCCAAAACCTTTTAATTTCAATATAGGCTCGGCAGATGAAAGCGAGCTTGCAAAGCTTGAAACACTTCCGCAGTCTTTGAAAGAGGCAGTGGAACGTGCTGAAAAGAGCGAGTTTCTTGCAGATAGGCTTCCTGAGCATATGTTGGAGCGTTTTATCGCAATAGAAAAGGAGCTTATCATAGAATATGAGAGAGCTGCCGATAAGGAACAGTTTGAAACAGTCAGATATTTTTATCATCTGTAATGTCAGAGAAAGCTAAAAAAAGGAGGTGGGGAAATGGACAGGATACTTGTGGCTTCAAGCAATGACAAGGCAACAGCTATGCTTGTGAGTCTGTTAAAAGAAACATTTCCCGCCTGCAAGACTTCTATAGCCGCAACGGGTCTTGAAACAAGGCGAGCGGTAGGGTCAGGCAGTTATGACTGTGTCGTGATAAACTGTCCATTGTCAGACGAATATGGCAACGAGCTTGCGGAGATAGTCTGCACCTCAACTGACGCAAGCTGTGTGGCTATTGCAAAGTCGGAAAATGCGGATATCCTTGCGGATAAACTGGAAGATTTCGGCGTAATGGTGATACCAAAGCCGCTAGGCAGACAGTATTTTTACCGTTCAATGAAATTTGTCAGTGCCGCAAGAAAACGTATGCTCGGAATACGGTCTGAAAATCTGAAGCTTCACAAAAAGCTTGAAGAGATAAGAACGATAAACAGAGCAAAGTGCTCACTTATGCAGTATCTTGGCTTTACGGAACAGCAGGCTCATAAATATCTTGAAAAGCAGGCTATGGATAAGAGATGCACAAAGATCGAGGTGGCTCAGAAGGTCATCGAGATGTACGAGGTTTAAATGTTACATAATTGTTAAATTAATGTCACACTATTGCAATTGGCGGAGTAATGTTGTATAATAATAGAGGAAAATTTAAAATAACGGAGGTCGTTAAAAAATGTTAGTTTCAGCTAAGGAAATGATGACAAAGGCACTTGCAGGCAAGTATGCTGTAGGTCAGTTCAATATTAACAACCTTGAGTGGACAAAGGCTATCCTTCTCACTGCTCAGGAACTGCAGTCACCTGTAATTCTTGGTGTGTCTGAGGGCGCAGGCAAGTACATGACAGGCTTTAAGACAGTTGCTGCTATGGTAAAGGCAATGGACGAAGAGCTCGGTATCACAGTACCAGTAGCACTTCACCTTGACCACGGAACATATGAAGGCTGCTACAAGTGCGTAAAGGCTGGTTTCTCATCTATTATGTTCGACGGTTCACATTATCCATTTGAGGAGAACCTTGCTAAGTCAACTGAACTTGTTCACGTTGCAGATCAGCTTGGTCTTTCTATCGAGTGCGAAGTTGGTTCTATCGGCGGCGAAGAGGACGGCGTTGTAGGTATGGGCGAGTGTGCAGATCCAGACGAGTGCAAGACTATTGCTGATCTCGGTGTTACAATGCTTGCAGCTGGTATCGGTAACATTCACGGTAAGTATCCAGCAAACTGGCCAGGTCTTTCATTTGAGACACTTGCTGCTATCAAGGAAAAGGTTGGCGATATGCCACTGGTACTTCATGGTGGTACAGGTATTCCTGATGACATGATCAAGAAGGCAATCTCACTTGGCGTTGCAAAGATCAACGTAAACACAGAGTGCCAGCTTTCATTCCAGGAAGCTACAAGAAAGTACATTGAAGAGGGCAAGGATCTTCAGGGCAAGGGCTTTGACCCAAGAAAACTTCTCAACCCTGGCTTCGAGGCTATCAAGGCTAAGGTCAAGGAGAAGATGGAACTCTTCGGTTCTGTTGGCAAGGCTTAATCAATAGCTAAATTAACGTAAATAAACGGGCTGTCGTTTCGGCGGCAGCCTTTTTATGTTATTTCATTTTCCAATTAAATAGAGTGTAACCTAGATCAACCACTCACAAATAAAAACAAGGAGATTTTTTTATGGAAATTTTCAGTGCACGTCGTTTAACAAACATGGGACTTGTTGCAGCGATATACGTTGCGGCAACAATGCTTTGCAGCTCACTTGCATACGGACAGGTACAGTTTCGTGTGTCAGAGGTTTTGATGCTACTTTGTTATTTCAACAAGGATTACATCATTTCGCTTTCTATAGGTTGTTTGATAGTCAATCTATTCAGTACGCTCGGAATGGTGGACGTAGTATTTGGAACGCTTGCTACAGTTGTGGCAGCGGTTCTTATCTATCTGCTGAGAAACAAGGTAAATCTTGTAGTTGCGTCGCTTTTCCCGGTGATATCAAATGCGGTGATAGTTGGCTTTGAACTGACATATGTCTTCAAGACGCCGCTTCTTGTGAACATGGGCTGGGTAGCCTTAGGCGAATTTGTGTGCGTAACGATAGTTGGTGTAATACTTATCAAGGCGCTTATGAAGAACAAGTATTTCAGCAAGCTTGTGACTTTCGGCATGAATGATCAGGCTCTAAGTGAGCAGTTTAAAAACGGGTGATGATTCCGATATAAAAATCAGCCTGACTTTTTAGTCAGGCTTTATTTTTTTGCGTTTTTATCGAAAAAACTGCGAAAAAGTATTGACAAAGCACGTGTAATATGATATAATATTTACGTTGCATTGAGCAACGTTAAATATGCGGATGTGGCGGAATTGGCAGACGCGCTAGCTTCAGGCAGCGTAACGACAGTGGATTTATCTGCTTGCCGATTTCCTGTTCATATATCATGTGGAGCTGTTTGTGAAAAGCCCACCTCGGTTTTAGATTTGAGCCGAGTAAGAAGTTTCAAATTTTTATATGCGGATGTGGCGGAATTGGCAGACGCGCTAGCTTCAGGTGCTAGTGATCGCAAGGTCATGTGGGTTCAAGTCCCGTCATC
>NZ_QTVE01000004.1:0-489 GCF_003460465.1 Ruminococcus sp. AF37-20
ACTTTATTTCCCTTTTCTTATCTCTTTTTGTCCATTTTGCTTTGCTCATTTGTTCCTTTGATACAAAAAGTGACAACTGTGCGTCGCTCAGCTGTCACTTTGGATTGTTTATTATATTTAGACAAAAAAATAAACTCACAGAACAAAAGCTCTGTGAGTCATTGGAGGCGCCACCCAGATTTGAACTGGGGATCAAGGTGTTGCAGACCTATGCCTTACCACTTGGCTATAGCGCCATATTGGAGCGGATTACGAGGCTCGAACTCGCTACCTCCACCTTGGCAAGGTGGCGCTCTACCAGATGAGCTAAATCCGCATTTAATGGTATCTACAATATTATATGTAAGATACCGAAACCTGATACATAAAGAATGTATTGGCGACCGGAATGGGGCTCGAACCCACGACCTCTAGCGTGACAGGCTAGCGTTCTAACCAGCTGAACTACCCGGCCATATGAGCGGACTTTATAAGTCCGCTTGGTGGGAA
>NZ_QTVE01000004.1:499-229464 GCF_003460465.1 Ruminococcus sp. AF37-20
CATATGAGCGGACTTTATAAGTCCGCTTGGTGGGAACAACAGGGCTCGAACCTGTGACCCTCTGCTTGTAAGGCAGATGCTCTCCCAGCTGAGCTATGCTCCCGTTAGCTGTCGTCTTGAGTTGTATCTCTCAGCGACGATATTTATTATACACTATCCAAAGCCATTTGTCAAGAGTTTTTTTGAAATTTCTCAAAAAAGTTTAAGTCCGTAAACGCTTTATTATCGGGCATTTGAATAGTGTACATAAAATATTCATTAAATATTATTCTTTTATTAACCCTAAAATCTCCTCAGGAGTAAAGTGATATTTCTTATCACAGAAGTGACACTCAACGTCAGTACCACCATCTTTAGAAAGATCTTCAAGTTCTGCCCTGCCCAAAGATATAAGAGCATTCTCTACTCTTTCCCTTGAACAATCACAACGATAATTAACCTCAAAATCATCAAGAACGTTCGGTTCAAGACCCTCCAAGGCTTTCATTGCAATAGCTTCTGTGGTCATACCACCACATATAAGCTTTGTTACAGACTCCATTCCGTTTATATTCTTCTCTATCTGATCTATAGCTGACTCAGGTGCAAACGGCAAAAGCTGAATAAGAAATCCACCTGCACAATTCACTGTCAGATCTGGATTTACAAGTACGCCAAGAGCGCAGACGCTTGGCACCTGCTCACTGACAGCAAGATAGTTAGTTATGTCCTCTGCTATTTCGCCTGAAACAATAGGCACTTGTCCGCAGTACGGCTCTTTAAGTCCCATGTCCTTGACCACACTAAGCGTACCATTAGAGCCTACAGCCCCTCTGACATCAAGCTTGCCTTTATCGTTAAGCGGCAGTTCCACCACTGGATTTTGTACATACGCCTTAACATTTCCCATGCTGTCAGAAACGCATATAAGCGCACCTGTAGGACCATCACCGTCCATTTTTACAGTAATAGAATCATCTTTGCCTTTAAGTCCAAATCCCATGAGCGAAGTACCCATGGCAAGTCTGCCAAGTGCCGCCGTGACCACAGCGGAAGTTTTATGTATCTCCTCAATGCGTGAAACAATATCCTTTCCGTCGATAGCGCTGCACACAACGGAAGCGTCTTTACTTATAACTCTAACTATTCTTCCCATAAAATCACCCTCTGTTTATTCTCCTGCACACATAAAGAACTCTCTGCGTTTTATCATTAACTGGCGAGTCCTCAAATCCGTCATACTTTCCTATAAGCTCAAAATCATTTGACTTTACAAGCTCGCTCAAAAACTCGTCCGTATATATCCTCTCTGTGAAATCCTCACTAAAACGACAATAAGAGCCGTCCTCCTGTTCCTCAAAGAAGTCAAGATATATGCTCACGCTGTCATCATCATTAAGCTCATTCTGCCATGCACAGAAAAGCCCATCAAGATCATAGCAGAACGCATTGTCTGCAAGGATCACTCGGTGCTTGTACACAGTATTTACATCAAATATGAAAAGTCCACCATCGCAGGTAAATTTTGATACACACTCAAAAGTCTTTCTGACAGCTTCCTCATTTTCAAGGTGATTTATGCTGTCAAGAACACAAACAACAGCATCAACTGCGCCATACAGATCAAGCTCAGTCATGTCCTGCATAAGATACTGTATGTTCAGACCGCTTTCATAACGCTTATCCATGGCTTCTTCCAGCATTTGATCCGACAGATCAACGCCTACCACATCATAATCAAGACGTGCAAGTGCCTCACTGAGCGAACCTGTGCCGCAGGCAAGGTCCAAAACTACCTCATGCTCTGAACTGTATCGTTTTATAAGTTCATGACACCGTGCCGCAATTTTTCCGTAATCAACATTCTCTGTAAGCTTATCATAGTAACAGGCAAATCTGCCGTATCCGCTCATTACTTATCTTCCTTCTTATCCAATCTGTCAAAAACGATATTATATCCGCCTGAGCCGTCATAAGAAAGCGAGCGGTTCACACGGCTTATAGTTGCCGTTGAAGCACCTGTTTCGTTTACTATATCGCTGTAAACATGATCCTTTGTAAGCATTTTTGCAACCTGAAAACGCTGTGAAAGTGCTTTCAGCTCAGGTATAGTGCAAAGATCTTTAAAAAACAGCCTGCATTCCTCGACGGTTTCAAGACAAAGCACAGCTTCATAAAGATCGTCTAAATTTTTGATCTCAAGTTTCTCTTTCATGAAAAAAATCTCCTTTACGTTTCATGGTGTAAAGTGTTAAACCATAAATATATTTTAACACAAGTCATGAAAAATGTAAAGGAGAATTATGAATTTTTTATTTACTTACTCTTAATTTTTTCTTCTATTAGGCGTTAGAAAACCGCCGAATGACTTCGGCTCATCAGAAATATCCTCTTTATCATCGTAATATTCCTCTTCTTCGTCCTCTGTATCGCTTTCTAGTTTCTCTGGTGGCGTTATCTCAGCTCCCTCAGATATATCGTCGATTATCTCTCTCAGCTCTTCTACGCCCTCACCTGTGATAGCAGAGAACTCCACACAGGTGATGTCCTCAAAGCATGGTATCTCTGTCTTGAAAGCTTCCATACGTGCTTTTCTGGCGTTAGGCTTAAGCTTATCCGCCTTGGTGAACACGATTATAAATGGTATCTCAGCGTCAATAAGATAATTTATCATCATCAGATCGTCTTTGCTCGGCGGATGACGCATATCCACAAGCTGAAAAACAAGTGCAAGCTGTCTGCTGCCGTCGTCAAGATAGCCTCCTATAAGACTGCCCCACTGCCTTTTCTCGGACTTTGATACGCTGGCATAGCCATATCCGGGCAGATCAACGATATAGATATTCTCCACAGAAAAGAAGTTTATTGTAACAGTTTTACCCGGCATAGAGCTTACTCTCGCCAAGTTTTTTCTGTTAAGAAGCTTGTTTATCAGCGACGACTTTCCCACATTCGACCTGCCGGAAAAAGCAAATTCAAGTCTGTCAGACTTGGGTATCTGCGAGAATTTTCCAAAGGAAGTATAAAATTCTGCTTTGTTATAATTCATAGGCGGCCCTTTCTATACCGTTAATTTTTTTCGCTCCGGCTCGTTCTTGCTTAGGAGTTCAAGCGGAACATTATTTTTGCTGTTTGGAACAAGTGCAACGTCAAGCACATCCTGAATAGTCTTTGCGAACACGAACTCGCAACAAAGCTTTACTGTATCGTCAACGTCATCAAGATCGCCCTTATTAGCAAAAGGCACAATAATAGTCTTTACCCCCGCCTTGTATGCAGCCATAGTCTTTTCACGGAGACCGCCTATAGGCAGTACTTTGCCGCTAAGAGTTATCTCACCTGTCATAGCAACGTCACTGCGTACTTTTATATTACCCAGTGCAGAGATTATGCCCGTTATCATGGTAACACCTGCAGATGGACCGTCCTTAGGCACAGCACCCTCGGGAGCGTGTATATGCAAATCTTTTTTCTCGTAAAAGTCTTTATCGATGCCATATTTGTCAGCAACGCTTCTGCAATAGCTTACGGCAATCTTTGCAGACTCCTTCATAACGTCGCCAAGTGAGCCTGTAAGCTCTATTCTGCCCTTACCGTCAAGTACAAGGACTTCCAAAGGCATGACAACTCCGCCCACTGACGTCCATGCCAGACCATTTACAGAGCCAACGGCATCTTTATCTGATACAACATCAGGGAGATATTTCTCATGGCCAAGATATTTTTCAAGATTATCCGCCTTGAAAATAACTTTCTTAACGCCGTCTTCAACTATCTCCTTAGCAGCCTTTCGGCAAAGCGAGCCTATCTGTCTTTCAAGATTTCTAACGCCAGCCTCTCTTGTGTAGCTGTCTATAAGCTTATAGATAGCATCATTGCAAATGCGTATCTGAGATGCTTTAAGACCGTTCTTACCTTCCTGCTTTTTAATAAGATGTTCCTTTGCAATATGGAACTTCTCCTCCCTAGTATAGCTAGACAACTCTATGACCTCCATACGGTCGAGAAGAGGTGCTTGAACAGTATCGAGAGTATTTGCAGTTGTAATAAACAGCACATCACTTAGATCAAACGGCACTTCAATATAGTGATCTCTGAAAGCATTATTCTGCTCGCTGTCAAGAACCTCAAGCATAGCAGACGATGGATCGCCTCTGAAATCATTGCTCATCTTGTCTATCTCATCAAGAAGAACAACAGGATTTTTACTTCCTGCAAGCTTCATGGCATTCATTATTCTTCCTGGCATTGCACCAACATACGTCTTTCTGTGACCTCTGATATCACTTTCGTCCTTAACACCGCCCAATGAGACCCTTACAAAGTTTCGATTAAGTGCTCTAGCGACAGACTTTGCCACTGAAGTTTTGCCAACGCCTGGAGGACCAACAAGACAGAGGATCTGCCCCTTGACATCAGGAGTAAGCGCTCTTACAGCAAGATTTTCAAGTATTCTATCCTTGACCTTTGCCATGCCATAGTGATCCTTGTCAAGTATCTGCTTAGCTTTTTTGATGTCAGTTCTATCATTTGTGACAGCATTCCACGGCAATGCAAGCACTGTGTCGAGATAATTTCTCAGCACAACACCCTCCTGTGACATCATACCCATCTTGGAAAGCTTCCTGACCTCGCCCATAAGCTTATCACGAACTTCTTCGGACAATACAAGTGAATCTATCCTATGTGTGTACTCATCGATCTCATTTACATCTGAGCCGTCTTCATTTTCACCCAACTCATTCTGTAACGCCTTGATCTGCTCACGAATATAGTATTCGCGCTGACTTTCTTCTATCTGAGAATGGACCTGACTATGTATCCTTCTTTCAAGAGATAAAACATTGGTCTCTCGTGAAAGCATAGTGATCATAAGAATTAGCTTATCTAAAACAGATGGGGCTTCAAGAAGCGACTGTCTGTCAGTAAAAGCTAATGGAATATTAAATGCCAAACTTTCAAAAAGTTGAACAGGCGTTTTAGAACCGAGTATCTGGGCATAAAGCTCTTCAGGCATTTTAGGAACCACCTTAACATACTCTTCAAACTCATCTAAGACCGAACGAAAAACAGCAAGTTGTTCGTCATCGTCAAGCCTATCCTTTGAATAATTTGGTACAAGTCTTACATCAGCTTCATAGCAATCATCATACTGATAAAACTCAGCAAGTCTCGCTTTACGCAGACCTTCTACATAGCATCTGTATATTCCATCAGGTGCTTTAACGATCTGTCTTACCTTTGCTACAGTACCCACCTTGAACATATCCTTTTTTTCAGGCATTTCAAGATAAACGTCTTTTTGCGCACAAAGAAAAACAAGTCGATCGCCGTCCATGGCATTTTTCATGCTCTTTATAGTTCTTGGTCTGCCAACATCAAAATGCATAGACATTCCAGGAAAAACTACCAGATCTCTCGTTGGAACACACGGCATAATATTATTTATTTTAACATCAGTTTTATCTTTCATAGTTGCTCCATTTCCTTACAGCTCTACAAATACTGTAATGCTTTGTTATACAGCTTTAGTATATAATATCACATTTATGATACATTTGCAAGCCCCATTCAGAAACTTCCCCTTAACAAAAAGAGGCACCTATAAAGGTACCTCAAAATAGAAAACACTATTAGTCAGCTACATATGGAAGAAGTGCCACATGACGTGCTCTCTTGATAGCTGTTGTAAGTTCTCTCTGATGATAAGCACAAGTGCCAGTTACACGTCTAGGGAGGATCTTAGCTCTCTCTGTCATGCACTTTCTAAGCTTTGCGATATCCTTATAGTCGATCTTTTCAGCTCTGTCTGCACAGAACATACAAACCTTCTTACGACCTCTCTTCATAGGTCTGCTTGTATTTCTTTCCTTTTCCATGGTAAATTTCCCTCCTTAGAGAAATATTTTCTCAAAACTCCTCTGCTTAGAACGGTACTCCGTCATCGGACAATACTTCTTCAAAATCATCAAGGTCACCAATGGACAAAGCGTCATTTGATGGAGCATTGTTATAGTTATTCTGATTAGAATTGTTTGCATGCTGTGAATATCCACCATTGTTCTGCTGGTAATTATTCTGCTGATAACCACCATTTCCGTAATTATTGGAATAGTTACCAGCTCCCTGCTGTTTTGGTTCACCTGTGAAAGACACACTGTCAACATTGACCTCAGTTGTATAATGCTTTACACCATTCTTATCGTCATAAGAACCTGTTCTTATCTGACCTTCAAGAGCGATCATTCTGCCCTTTGAAAAGTATCTGTTGATAAATTCAGCTCTCTGTCCCCAAGCAGTGCAAGTAATAAAATCAGTCTGCCTTTCAGCACCCTGACGAACCGGTCTGTCAACTGCAACGTTGAATCTCAAAACTGCATTTCCACTAGGAGTCTGTCTTACTTCAAGATCCTGAGTGATCCTACCCATTAAAATAACTCTGTTAAGCATAACTTTTCCCTCTTTCGCAGTTTTACTTGACCGTTACTAAGAAACGGATCACGCCGTCTGTGATACCAAGAATTCTCTCAAGCTCAGCTGGAAACTCAGGCGTAGATGTGAATGACCACAGTACATAAGTACCTTCTGTTTCATAATTGATAGCATAAGCCAGCTTACGCTTGCCCCAATTACTAAGTGTAACGTCGCTTGCGTTTGCCTCGATCAAGTCATTGAACTTAGCTGTGAGTGCGTTTACAGCCTCCTCGTCAAGCTTAGAGCTGAAAATTACCATAGCCTCATAAGACTCATTAATTTTTGCCATTGCATTTGCACCTCCTTTTGGATTTCGCCTGTGCCGCAATTTGCACAAGCAAGGATAACTCAATTATTATAACACAAGACCGATTATCTGTCAAGTGTCACTTGCGTTTTTTTATGAACTTTTTGTAAAATCATGCAAATATCTTTGTAACACCAAAAATGCCAAACACAACTATCGCAGAATAAACGGCAAAGCCAAGAATAACAGCCCCCCATGACGTACCGCCCTTTGCTACTATCTTTTCGGCTATCTCCTGCTCAGTGCCGTCCTCCGACCTTATCTCTCGGATCTTTTTTTGTGCAAACTTATAATACATATAATTGCCGAAAAAGCCTGCCACAAACTGAAGTGCCATTGAAACATACCATGTCGCAGCGGAAATGCCCTGAAAAACCCTTCCAGTCACATCGATGCCGATATCAAGCGAGAAACCCATTGTTCCTGCACTAAGATATTCTATCGCAGTAGGGATATTGAGCAGTGCCGTAGCCACAAGCATGATGATACCCACAAGATTCATTTTTCTAAACAGAAAATACAGGTGTGGAAAAAGGAAAGCAGCAAAGTTTATGGAAATCTTTCCACCAAATTTACCAAAACGTATAAAGTTAGACAAAAATATAAGCGGATTTATCTTTACAAATTTTGCATAGTCATCTAATTTAATGCCTTCAAGATCTGAGTCCTTATCAAATACAACCTGTCTGCCAAACGGACCGTAAGGCTGTCCGTCAGGGCCGGTCTGCTGAGCGTTATTTTGCGTGTCCATATCGTTAAATGGACGTTCCTCAGTGTCATTTTTCGTAAGCGGTGTTCCGCACTTTTCACAAAATAGCTTGTCAGGCGGATTTTCAAAACCGCAGCGTATACAGCGTATATTCTCACTTTCTACACTCTCCTGAGTTTGCTCCCAGCTCTGACCACTTTCATGCAAAGCGTCATTTATGCACTTTCCTTCTTTGAGATAACACTCACGATGATAAGGCGTGCCACACTCAGGACACACAACTATATCGTCACCATCTTTGAATACTTCTCCGCAGGAAAAGCATTTTTTTCCTGTATAATTAGCCATATCAGGTTTCCTTTCTTGCTGAAACAGGCTTTTTAAAGCCTTTAGATAACATTATAGCACAACTTTCAGGAAAATGCTATAGTTTTTTTATATTTTTCCTTTACTTTTCACAAAAAAAGTTTTATAATATATAATGATATAAAATAAGGAGAAAAAGATATGGTATTTTTAGAAAACTTAAAGTCAGAGCTTGAAGCTCTTAGACCTATCATCAGCGAGCTGCATGACGTATACGATATTGAACGTTCTCAGGAAAGGATCGCAGAGCTTCACGAAAAAGCCGCAGAGCCTAATTTTTGGGACGACATGGAGAAATCGCAGAAGGTTTTGCAGGAAACAAGAAATCTTGAGGGCAAACTGGAAAAATACAATAAATTCAAGTCGTCATTTGAGGATATCGAAGTGCTTATTGAAATGGCAGCCGATGAAGGCGACGAGGACATGATCGACGAAATACAGTCTGAGCTTAAAACTCTAAAAGAGGGTCTTGACGCTGCACAGCTTGACACTCTGCTTACAGGCGAGTATGATCACAACAACGCTATCATCAACTTTCATGCAGGAGCAGGCGGAACTGAGGCGCAGGATTGGAGCGAAATGCTTTTCAGGATGTATCACAAATGGTGTGAAAGCCATGGCTTCAAAATGACTACTCTTGATTATCTCGAGGGTGCAGAGGCTGGCATGAAGAGTGCCTCCGTTATCGTGGAGGGCGAAAACGCTTATGGCTATCTTAAAAGCGAAGCAGGAATACACAGACTTGTGCGTATCTCACCTTTCGACAGCTCAGGAAGCAGACACACGTCATTCTCAGCGGTGGACGTTATGCCTGAAATAGACGATACAATCGAAGTAGATATCCGTCCTGAGGACATTAAAATGGACGTTTATCGTGCAAGCGGTGCAGGCGGACAGCACATCAACAAAACCTCATCAGCCGTAAGACTTACCCACATACCAACAGGCATCGTTACATCATGCCAGACACAGCGTTCACAGTTTCAGAACAGAGATTACGCAATGAAAATGCTCAAAGCAGAGCTTATCAAAATAAAAGAGCGTGAACATCTGGAGAAGATAGAGGATATCAAGGGTGTTCAGAAAGAGATCGCATGGGGCGCTCAGATACGTTCCTATGTTTTCATGCCATACACTCTTGTAAAAGATCACAGAACGGGTTTTGAAAACAGCAATGTAAACGCTGTTATGGACGGCGACCTTGACGGTTTCATAAACGCTTATCTCAAAGCGCTTTCACTTGGCGAGATCGAAAAATAATTAGCATAAACAAAGGACAGTTCAAACGAGCTGTCCTTATGTTTTTTATGAGATTGTTTTGCCTTTTTTTCTGCTCTCTTTGGTCTTGACAGGAGTTTCTTCCGCCGCTCTATCCTCAAAGAGCTGTTCGTCAGGGTCTGCATCCTTATATGCAAACTCAGGATTGCTTTCACCACGCTGATCGTAGTAAGGCTGAATAACGTGTTTTCTGATAACAGGATAACAATTGAAGCAAGTCACGAAGCATATGAACGAAAGAGGCCAAAATGGCAATATGAACAGAGAATACGGCAGGAAAAGATACATCATAACAATAACGATAAGCGATGCCAGAAGTGACCAAAGAGACTGCTTTATGCCAAGACTCACAAGATAAAACGAGTTCTTTATTATCTGCTTCATGTTAAGGTTAGTGGAGCTTATCATAAGATAGATGTAAAAGTGCATCATGAAGAATACGATAAGACAGCTTATGCAGATAACAAACGGAATGTATATCATGGAGTTCTGCTCTGCCCAATATTTATACATTGGAATCCCGACCATAAATCCTATAGCGAAGATGATATCTATGGCGCCCATGATAGTGCCCTGCTTAAAATTCTTCTTGAAAGAATCCCAGAAATCATGTAGCAGAAACGCATTTCTTTCCTGAGAATAATTTCGGCAAACCTTTGTCATTGCAGCCGTTGCAGGTCCTACCAATACTGACGGTATCGCCAGTAAGAGCCATATTGGATTTGATGTCATAAGCATAAGTATAACCATAAGCGTCAGCGGTATGCAGAAAACGAAATACAGCAAATTAAGCTCCATAAGCTTCCACATATGCCTGCCATAGACTTCAAAAAACTTAAAAATACCCTTTTTCTCCTGAGGTGCTTTAAGCACACCTCTGCCAGGGGTATTGTAATTACCAAATAAAGACATTACACCGCTCCTTAAAATTAATAGTCCCCGAAATTGCCCCGAATTTTATTTCATTCTTTGTATACTGTATACTAAATTCGTCCTGCAAAAATAATCGTCAGCAGACATTCAAGCGCAGCCGCAACAGCCGCCGCCGCTTCAAGCACAAGAAACTTAACAGCATAAAACCGCACCGTCTGTCGCAGACCGCTATGCTGTCCTTCAGAAAAAACAATGCACAGCAGGATATTTGACATAGCGACAGCTTCCCTTGCGGCTATCATAAGTGCCGCCGCTGTTATGACCGCAGGAAGAAGTACAAACACCGCTGAAAGTAATGCACCATGTCCGCCGTAAATGCTGTAAAGCTGAGACATTGCAACACCCCAGCCCATGCCACGCAACAGCAATACTGCAACAGCTAAAGGCTGTCCCAGTGAAGAAAAACCTGACAAAAACACAACTGCTAAAAAAACAGTCGAACTGAAAAAAGACCTCACAAGTATTTCTTCAAGATCACCTGACGACCTCACGTCAACGAAGCTGTTTGAAAACACCGACAGCATTGAAAGCTCGTCGCTGCCCATAAAGCAAAAAGTAACAGCACCCAAAAGCGCACCAATCAGGATAGCTCCTGCAAAAAATGCAAGAACTCCGCTTTTGTATATGCCTGTCCCGCTGTTCATTATACATCACTCCTTTGAGTAATGTATATGCCACGGTGCAGAAAAAATAACTATTTTGAAAGCTCGTAAGCTCTCTTAGTGCAAGCCTTGCAGCAGTCCTCAACTGCCTTTGGCAGACCGCCCTCACGGAGCTTTTCAAGACCAGCGATAGTTGTGCCACCCTTTGATGATACCATTTCAATAAGCTCATCAAGTGACTTGCCACTGTCAGTTATCATTTTGGCAGAGCCGATAAGCGACTTTGCAAAAAGATCTCTTGCAACTGTTTCATCGATGTCAACGCTCTTCGCATACTCTACGAATGCCTGAGCATACAGATAGATAAAAGCAGGAGATGAGCCGTTTATTGCAATTATCTCTTTCATTTTATCCTTTGATATGACAGCATACATACCGCATGAGCCAAAGATATTGCAAACAAGCTCAAACTCCTCATCTGTTACGCTGTCAGAGCGTGAAAGAGCAGTTGCACCCTCCCCAAGAAGGAGAGGAGTGTTTGGCATAACAAGCACTACCTTTGCGCCAGCCACAGTTTTTGAAGCGATATAATCATCTGTGATGCCAGCGCAGATAGAAACTATGACCGTATCTTTCGTTACCGCAGGAGCTATCTCTTCAAGCACCTCGTCAAGCTGCTGAGGCTTAATTGCAAGAAAAACATATTCTGACTTTTCAACTACCTCTGCACAGCCTGAACATTTTACTGCTCCAAGCTCGTCAAGTCTATCAAGTATCGGAGCATATTTATCAAAAGCGTAAAGCTGAATATCCTTACCCATTTTACTGCCTGCAATGCCTTTCATGATAGCATAGCCCATATTTCCTGCACCGATAAAACCAACATTTATCATACACTCAAGACCTTTCTGAATAAAAGGCATAAGTCTGCCTTAAAAATAACTTAATTTTAATTATACACTAAATCTCTGCAAATTTCAAGTGTTTCACCTAAATTTCACATTAGTACCCCATTTTTCTTGTATATTTTCACGCAAAAAAGCAGCGACATTTCTGCCGCTGCTTTAAATCATGTATTTGTCGCTTTATGTCCAAACTGTGTTCTTACTTTTTCATAAGCAAACTTCACAGCAGGCAGGAATATCATGAGCAAGATCAGATCCACAGGGAGCTGGATAAGATTTTTCGCTATTCTCGGTGTGCAGTATGTAAGAAAACCGCTCATTCCTTCTTTGGTTAGGTTTGTGATGCCAAAAGTCTTGTTTACATAAAGTGTATACAGGAAATAAGAATTAAGTCCTATATTACAGAAAAGTATAACACTTCCTCTTGCAATTGCGATCCTTATGTAGCTTTGAAGCTTTTTGTTGTTAAAATCGCATTTATACAACAGACAGCCGTAGATGATACCTGAAATAATAACTACCATTGCAAGCTGTGGGCTGTAGGCTCTCGGAGATTTGTTCTGCACTATATATCCTAGAAAGTCCAGCACAAATGTAGACATTCCGCATACCACAGGTCCGTAAAGCATACCTATAGTACAGGTCGCAAGGAATGTGAAACCGATCCTCAAGTCAGGCGTTACCTCAATGGAAAATGATCTGATAGCAAACGCCAACGCTATCAATATTCCAGTTGTTGTCAATGTCCTAAGATCTTTCAGTGACTTGAAAGAGTCATAGAACATTCTTCCGAAGCTCTTCATAAATTTACCTCCTTATTCTGCGAGCTTGTCGCTTTGTGCATAACGGAGCATAAAAACAGCTCTGCACACTACCCATGCGGGATGTGCAGAGCCGCTATAAAAAAGCTTCAATTACACATTCAGCGGGATGCGAAAACCGAACCGCAAAGGTTCTACCTTTTTCGTTCCGACGGCAACTCCCCGTCCGACGGACACTTAACGCTCAGTTTTCTACTCTGTAATATGTCAAAGTCTTAATGACTCAGACCTCATGAAAAATTAGAATGCAGTTTCATTGAGGATCTTGTAAAGCTCGTCCTCGAAAGGCTTCTTCATTGAAAGAGCCTCCTGAATATCTACATCATATATCTTGCTGTCCTTCATACCAACAACTCTGTTGCCAATGCCCTGCTCGAGCAGTTCAACAGCGTGATAGCCCATTTCAGTTGCAACAACTCTATCTCTTACTGTAGGAGAGCCGCCTCTCTGAACATGACCGAGAATAGTAGCTCTTGACTCGATTCCGGTAATATCCTGAAGAGTTCTTGTGATATACTCTGTCTTACCAACACCCTCAGCAACTACAATGATAAAATGTGTCTTGCCTGACTTCTTTGTCTGCTCCATCTTCTGAGCAATAGCATTGAGGTCATAAGGCTTCTCAGGTGTGATAACAGCCTCAGCGCCTACAGCAGCAGCAACGTTGATAGCAATGTAACCAGCGTTTCTGCCCATTACCTCAACTACTGAACATCTGTCATGTGACTGTGCTGTATCTCTGATCTTATCGATCATTTCCATAGCTGTGTTCATAGCTGTGTCATAACCGATAGTATATTCTGTGCATGAAATATCGTTGTCTATAGTACCAGGCAGACCGATACATGGGATACCCTGTGCTGAAAGATCAGCCGCACCTCTGAATGAACCGTCACCACCGATAACTACGATACCGTCAAGACCCATTTCAAGACACTTATCTCTGCCCTTCTTTACGCCCTCGATATCTCTGAATTCAGGACATCTTGCTGTGTAAAGACAAGTACCGCCTCTCTGGATTATGCCTGAAACAGTTCTTGCATTCATCTCAATAACTTCACCGTTAAGAAGGCCGTTATATCCTCTGAGGATACCTACAACTTCCATACCCTTTGCAAGACCAGCTCTGCATACTGCTCTGACAGCAGCATTCATTCCCGGAGCATCTCCTCCGCTGGTAAGTACACCAATTTTCTTAGTCATGTAAAATACCTCCAAATCAGGAAACAAATTATCCTGTTACTTTCCTAATAATCTATAATGAGCATAGCACAAAGCCCCTGAATTGTCAAGGGCTTTGTTTATTTTTTAACATTTTATTAAACGTTTTCGTTATTCAGCAGGCACAGCAGCCGGAACTGGTGTTGTTTCAGAAGAACTGCCTGTGTTCGTATCAGGCTTAGGCTCTGTTGCCTTTGTTGTAGTGGTCGTAGTAGTCACAAGACCAGCGGAAACTGTAACTGTAAGCACGTCGCCATTTTTTACATTCACGGTGTTTCCAACATTAACGCTTGTCGCCATAACATATCCTGCAGAAACAGAGCTTGAGAAATCGGTAACGACCTTATACTTGATATTATAAGAATCAAGCAGCTCAAGGTAAGCCTTCTTTGACAGGCCAGAGAAATCAGGAACAGGAACATTTTCAGGGCCTGCACATACTTTAAGAACAAGCTCATTTTTCAAAGACGGATCAAAATCAGTACCCTCTGGTATGCTCTGCTCTTTAACAACGTCCTTATCATCAACATCAGAATAATAATATTCAGCCTTGATAGTAAAATCCTCACCAAGCTGTTTTACAACAGTATTGTATTCCAGACCCACAACGTTAGGCATTATAGCGCCATAGCCATATTCTGACTGACTTTCAGCATCAGTCACCTTAGGCGTAGCAACTGTGGTGCTGTAAACGAATACCTCGCTGTCAACTCCATCTGCATCATCAGAAGAAATGACCTTATCCTCAGACGAATCATTATTGCTGTCCGACGGACCTGAAAACAATTCATATAGCAGAAAAACTGAAAGCAAAAGCACTATCACAAGCACCGTCCAGCCTATTATCGTAGCCGTTTTATTCTTAGGCTTTTCTTCCTCACGAGTCTGCTGTGGCATTTGCCTTGACTGCATTCTTTGTCTTGGAACGTGTTGTATAGGAATAGTCTGAGTTGAACCCTTAGGGTGTTCCATATGCGTTGTATGCTGCTCAAAAAGTGCAGTAACAAGCTCTGAAACTGTCTGTATTCTTTCTTCGCCACGAACTCTCATAGCTCTTGAAAGAACTCGTGAGATATGCTGTGGTATTCTCGGATTGACTCTGCAAGCTTCGACCATAGTATCATTCTTTGTACGGGTATAAGCGTCAAGGGGCATACAGCCTGTTAGTATCCTGTAAAGAACTGCAGCAAGTGCATAAACGTCAGTCCATGTGCCCTGCCATTCTAACGAAGAATATTGCTCAGGGGCGGTATATCCTGAATAGAACTCAGGAGAAAGCCCTGTATTAGATGTTCTTATAGAACTTATGCAAAAGCCTGTAAGTTTAAGCTCACAATCAGTTGTAACAATAATATTTTCAGGAGATATCCCCCTGTGTATGATACCTGCATTATGTATAATGCTCAATGTTGTAAACAATGGCACAAAAAGCTTTTTGACCTGTTCCCATGTGAGAAAGCCTGTATTTGACTGTAAAAATTTCTTTAGCGTCACGCCCTCCACATATTCGAGTATGACATAGGTCGTATTATTCTCGCAAAACATATCCTTTGCCGTGGCGATATGCTGAAGATTTCTCATGCGTGAAAGAACTTTGTTCACGTCTGCAAACTCAGACATAAATGTCTTATACTTAGCCAGACAATCTGGATTCACCACAAGTCGCTGACTTTCGCTATCTCTTTCGCAAAGAGTGTCAGGCATATACTCTCTTGCCACACACTTGCATTTGCCAACCATATCGTAGCAAATGTAAGATGCACCCTCACCATTATATGAAAGCATTTTTCCGACTATATATCTGTTGTCAAGCACTGTTCTCGGTGCTAGATAAGCCTGTAAATGCGGGATATCGTCGGTATAGTTACAATAATGACAGCGACCGTCAGAACCAAGTTCGTTCATACAGCCCATACATAATTTAGTACTAGGATCCATACCGAACCTCCTTTTTACGTTATTCATCAATTTATATTAGCAACAAACCAAGCATAAGTCAAGTTTTTTTGTGAAATTGTAGAATTTACGCAACAATTTGTATTTCTTTTGTAACATTATGATCCTTTTACAGATACTCAGGATAAATAAGCGTAGAAGAATAATACAGATACTTATTATCCGTATCGAACGTTACATTAAGCACCACTGGCTGATCATCACCTGCGTCATTCTCATACCAATAGCGGTATATATAATTTTTAGTGTCTTTTGACCATACGATGCCGTAATATTCAAGGTCTATGGCATCTGACAAGCCACTCCACTTTGCTCCTTGTTCAAACTTATCAAGGTTGATAGCTTTACTCTTTTTTTCACCGTTTGCATTGTTTTTAAGCACCTTGAAATTTGAATATTTTACAGTTTGTATACGTTCTTCATCATCAACGGTAACAAGTGCCGCCCATTCAGGATAATTTATGCCATCAACATTAACACTGTCATCAGACTCAATGATATAATCAAAATTCAGTGCATTGTTCACTCCCTGAAAAGCCGATTCGTCCTTAAAGTGCATATCAAGCTTTTTCTGAGCCTTTGCAACATCTACACCGATATATTCAGAAATGCTCTCAGCGGTGTTTTCACCCTTTCCGCTTATAACATTCACAACGATAAGGACGACAAGCACCACAAGAAGCACTACCGCCACTGTTATAAGAATAAGCTTGAGCTTGCTTTCAGACAATTTATGTTTTTTCTCACCCACTATTTCCACATTTAGCGGTTTATTCTGCTTTTTGAAACGCTTCATGATAGATGTATTTTTGTCTGGTCTTAATCTTGTGTCACAGTTAGGACAGAAAATGTCATCATCGTCAACTGACTTGTGGCATTTAGGACACTCCATAAAAACAACTCCCTTTTGCACATCCGTGCATTTGCACACTTTTTCAAAACAAGTATACCATAATCTCTGTAAAAAGTCAACAAACGAAAAAACAGCGGACAGAAGTCTATCCGCTGTAAAAAACATATATCAGAAGTGCATCTGGTCAGGGTCTTCGATATCCTTTGCAAAACAGCCTGCAACAGGTATCGTTTTGCTGCGATATTTTGAAAGGCCTGCTGCTGTCTCATCGTCAACGATAAATGCCTTATCAACAACTGCATTCTTCGCTTTAAGTGTCATGACCTGAACACCTATAGTATCTCTCGTGGACTTAGGCATAAGAAGTGCAGTATCAAATATCATTGCTCTTCCGTTAGTTGTGCGAAGCATTATCTCAGCGTTATCCTGCACAAAGAACATTCCCACAAGCTTAGCCTTTGCAGAATAAGCATTGGCAAGCTTCTTTCTGTTGGTCTTCGTTTCATAGACATTGAGCGGCACTTTTGCCACCTTTCCGTTTTCAAAACAGAATATCATATAGCCCGAATAATCCACAGTATTCACCATGGACACAACGCCCTCACCGTCATCAAAACCAAGCTTTGCAGGAATATAGTCGCCAAGAGAGCTTGCCTTTGTGTCGGCAAACTGCGATACCTTGGTCTTATACACAGCCGCCTTGTCAGAGAAGAACAGAAGCTCCGTTTTGTTGGTGCTTTCCATTTCCTGAAGCGGACCGTCGCCCTCTTTATACTTCTGCTCGCTTGCCATTCTCAGTGATTGCGGAGTACATTTCTTGAAATAACCGCTTTGAGATAGGAAAAGCTTGCAGGCGTAGTCAGGGATATCGTCCTCTATGTCTATCTCCTCGACATCAGTCTTATAATAGAACTGAGTTTTTCTTGGCTGACCATACTTCTTTGAAACTTCCTTTAATTCGGAAATGATGATATTCTTTATTTTTCTGTCGCTTCCAAGAATATCTTCAAGCTCTGCAATAGCTTTTTCAAGATCCTCAGTTTCGGCAGTTCTTTTGAGGATATATTCACGGTTAAGGTGTCTGAGCTTTATTTCAGCCACATAATCTGCCTGTATCTCATCAATGCCGAAGCCTATCATCAGATTTGGAACGACTTCAGTTTCTTCCTCTGTCTCCCTGATAATTTTTATAGCCTTGTCTATATCAAGGAGTATCTTTCCAAGACCTTTCAGAAGGTGGAGCTTGTCTTTCTTCTTTGCAAGGTCAAAGCTTGTTCTGCGTCGAACGCAATCCATTCTGAACGCTACCCATTCTTTAATTATATCATAAACACCCATTATTCTTGGATAGCCGTGAACAAGTATATAGAAATTGCATGAATACGAATCCTGAAGCGGCGTCAGCTTATAAAGCTTTTGCATAAGCTTGTCAGGGTCTACGCCCTTTTTGATATCTATACCTATTTTCAGACCGTTAATGTCCGTTTCATCACGGATATATGATACCTCTCTTATCTTGCCTGCCTTAACGAGAGCAATTATCTTCTCGATTATTGCTTCAACTGTGGTAGTGGCAGGTATCTCAACAATCTCAAGACACCTTGACTCCTTATCATACTGATATTTTGCTCTCAGCTTAACAGAGCCCTTTCCTGTGCGGTATATCTTATCAAGCTCCTCCTCATCATAGAGAAGTGAAGCACCGCCCGGAAAGTCAGGTCCTTTCAGCGTTTCAAGAGCGTTGAAATCAGGATTTTTCATAAATCCGATAGTTGTCTCACAAACCTCGCTAAGGTTGAACGGACAAACTGATGAAGCCATAGAAACGCCGATACCAACGTTGGCATTAACAAGTATTGACGGGTAAGTAGCAGGAAGCAAGGTCGGCTCTGTGGTGGTGTTATCATAGTTAGGAACAAAATCAACAGTGTCCTTGTCTATATCTCCGAAAAGCTCCTGACAGATAGGCATGAGCTTTGCCTCAGTGTATCGAGAGGCAGCATATGCCATATCTCTTGAATATGCCTTACCGAAGTTACCCTTGCTCATTACATATGGGTGCAAAAGTGCCTCATTGCCCTGAGAAAGTCTTACCATGGTTTCATATATAGCACCGTCGCCGTGAGGATTGAGCCTCATGGTCGCACCAACGATATTGGCAGACTTTGTAAGCTTTCCGTTTAAAAGTCCCATTTTATACATGGTATAAAGCAGCTTTCTGTGTGAGGGCTTAAAGCCGTCTATCTCAGGGAACGCTCTTGATACCAAAACGCTCATGGCATATGGCATATAGTTCTTTTCAAGAGACATTGTTATCTTTTCATCTGCAACAAGTCCTGCACCCTCGATATATGCGTTGTTATTTGGTTTAGCAGTCTTTTTAGGCTCTGCCTTTTTTCTTGCCATAAAATCTATCCTTTCATAAAGTTCGTAAGGTCGGTGCACTTTTTGCCTGTATACTGCATGGCGATCCTGCTTTCGGGATCGGCGTCAAACATATACAGCACCGCAATAAAAATAAATTCAAGTGGTTTCATAAGGATATAGACCACATCAGCACGCAATTTCGTCGATATATGCTGTGAAATGGGATATCCGTGTTTATCGTAAAAGCTTCTCACACATTTGTGAAAACGTGGAAGCTTATCCTGTATAAGCTCTTCAAATGCGTTTGCAACACAAAGCTGTCTGTTCACAACTATCTTATCCCCACGCCGCAGACCCATTCGCTGAGGTTTGACGAGCTTAGCGTGTCCCCCTGCCGCAACTGTGCAAAGATAATGCCCTTGTGAGTAATCAGGCGGCGGAGGTATCTGCTGAGAAAACGTCCAATCGGCTGTTTCCGTGAAAGCCTTTACTATGCTGTCAGGGCGCTGTCCAAATAAAACAAGTATCAAAAGCATCACCGCAAGGAGCGGTATCATTGCCACAAAGCTGATAAGATACCAACCAAGGCTTTTTGTGAGAAGCTTATTAAGCCAGCCCATAAAGCCGCTTTTCTCCGCCGAATTGCTGAGATATCCCGTCTGCGCCTTTATTTCACGGCGAATGAGCCTTATGGACATAAGCATATAATTCATTGGAAAAACCAACATCATCACCGTGAAAAAGTTATCCATATTCTTCAAAAGCTGTATCACCAGCAGTATATCAAGCACATTGCCCATATACACCCCTGCAATGAGCATAGCCGCAAACAACGGCGGTTTTCTCTTTGTTATAACACTCAACAGTACAATGCACACCATAGCTATAAAAAAAAGGAAGAAAAAACTAAACCTATACTCCCCTGCTATGGGTGTATGAAATTCCCCATGAACAGTTAGAGGAACATCATATTCAACACCAAGACCTAACCAGCCAAGGTCAAAAAAAGACAGCAGCAAACCGATTACCACCGTCAGCATATCAAACAGCGGTCTGTCCAATTCTTTAGGTGCATTCTCAAAAAGCCTTATAACATTTATTACTGTGAAAAACAATGGAAGTCCAACACATATCACAAGCGCAGACGACCATATAAAAATTGCGTCCATAATGCTCTCCCCTCAAACAGCTTATGAAATATCCGCCATGTCAAGATAATCAACACCATTATTGGTGATGAAATCTTTTCTTCCCTGCAGATCGTCACCCAAGAGCATATCGAACATCCATTGTGTCTGCTCGATATCGTCAGGCTCTATCTTTATAAGACGTCTTGTGGCAGGGTCCATTGTCGTAAGGCTCATCATCTCCGCCTCGTTCTCGCCAAGACCTTTTGAACGCTGGATATCAAACTTTTTATTGCCTATCATTTTGAGTATCTTTGTCTTTTCGTTCTCGTCATATGCAAAGTAAGTCTTGTCGGAAGTCGTTATCTCAAAGAGCGGTGACTCCGCAATATAAACATATCCTTTTTCAATAAGGGTCGGCACAAGTCTGTAAAGCATTGTGAGTATAAGAGTTCTGATATGGAAACCGTCAACGTCAGCATCAGTACAAATAACTATTTTGTTCCAGCGTAGGTTGTCAAGATTGAACATAGATATCTCCTTGTTCTTGCCCGTTTTCACCTCAACGCCGCAGCCTATGACTTTTATAAGGTCTGTGATTATCTCGTTCTTGAAAATCTTATCATAGTCAGCTTTCAAACAGTTGAGTATCTTTCCTCTCACAGGGATAACAGCCTGAAACTCTGCATTTCTTGCCATTTTTACAGAACCGAGCGCCGAATCGCCCTCCACTATATAAAGCTCACGCTGTGAAAGGTCTTTTGAACGGCAGTCAACGAATTTCTGCACCTGATTTGAAAGGTCGATAGAGCCTGCAAGTTTTTTCTTCAGGTCTATTCTTGACTTCTCAGCCTTTTCACGGCTTCTCTTGTTTACAAGGACCTGCTCTGCTATCTTCACCGCTTCGTCAGGATTTTCAATAAAGTATATCTCGAGATTGTGCTTCAAGAACTCTGTCATGCACTCCTTGATAAACTTGTTTGTGATAGCTTTCTTTGTCTGATTGGCATATGAAGTCTGTGTAGAAAATGAACTTGAAACAAGCACCAAGCAATCCTCAATATCCTGAAAAGTAATAGGCTTTTCGTTTTTCAGATACTTATTGTTGCTTTTGAGATAAGCATTTATCTGAGATGTGAAAGCACTCTTTACAGCGTCCTCCGGTGAGCCACCATGTTCCAGAAAGCTTGAATTGTGATAATATTCAAGACATTTTACCTGATTAGAGAAAGTGAACGCCACAGAAAGCTTTACCTTGTAATCGTCCTTGTCCTCACGGTCACGACCCTTGCGGTCGCCTGTGAAAAACTGCACCGAGGTCAGAGGCTTTTCACCTGCTATCTCTGCAACATAATCGGCGATACCATTCTCATAATAGAACGTCTTTTCTTCAAAAGAATTGTTCTCACGCTGTATACGCAGGATAAATGTGATATTAGGGTTTACTACAGCCTGCTTTTTCAGAACGTCCTCAAAATATTCGTTCTCAATTTTTATATCAGTGAAAACTTCAAGGTCAGGTCGCCAATGTGTCTTTGTACCTGTCTTTTTCTGCTTTGTTTCTTCCTTTTTAAGACCGCCAACGTTTCTTCCCTTTTCAAAATGCAAGTCATACTTATATCCGTCACGGAAAACCTCGACGTCCATAAACTCAGATGAATACTGCGTCGCACAAGCACCCAGTCCGTTAAGACCCAACGAATATTCATAGTTATCTCCGCCGTTATTATTATACTTGCCGCCTGCATAAAGCTCGCAGTAAACAAGCTCCCAGTTATATTTTTTCTCACGCTGGTTATAGTCAACAGGACAGCCACGTCCGAAGTCTTCCACCTCGATAGAATCGTCATTATACTTTGTAACGATTATCTTATCGCCATGGCCGTCACGAGCCTCGTCTATAGAGTTTGAAAGAATTTCAAAAACAGAATGTTTACAGCCCTCAAGTCCGTCAGAGCCGAATATTACCGCAGGACGCTTTCTTACTCTGTCCTCCCCCTTAAGGGATACTATATCTTCATTTGTATATTCCTTTTTATTTGCCATTTCTCATTTCCTTTCTTACGGATCTGAAGAATTTTTTACATACAAATTATATTATAACACAAAGTCAACGATTTTGTAAATACATTAATTAAACATTTTTCAGAGCAAAGCCGAACATTTGTTTTGTTACTAATAAACAAAAACATAGGCTATTGATTAATTGAAAAAAATATTATATAATATAGATAGCTTAAAAAATCGGAGGACAAAATGGATATTACGATAAATGCACCGCAGACCGAAAGCAACTCAAACTCTGCCAAAGCAATGTCCCTTAACAATGGGCTGATATGGTTCATATGCTTTGTTCCGCTTATCGGCTTGTTTCTTGAAAACTATGCAAACTCTGCCACCGCAGGAGCGTTCTTGTGGATACTTGTTCCGCTGTTCATGATAGGCTGTTCAGCCGCAGACTGCAAACAGCTTATAAAGCATGGTATTGACGCAAAGCACCTTTACAAGTGGATATGGCTCACGCCTGTTTATGTATACAAACGTGAAAAGCTTTGCGGCAGAGAGCGTTATAAAGCAATAATGTGTGGATTTTTCATTATCGCTGCACTGTTCATGAATGGTTTTACGCAGAGCATAAAAATAGACAACGACTATATGCTCGTATCTGCACAGAACAGTTATGTGCAAAGCCTTGACAACTTTTCGGGAAATTCATCAAATATAATCGGTGAGTGCATAGCTTCTTATCTGGGTGAGGACGCAAAGTGGGATTGCACAAAGAACGGTAACAACTACACAGTAACAGTAAAAGGCAAACATGGCTCTGATAACTACACTATTTCCTTTTTAATAGTATATGACGGCTTCACCTACAGAAAATTCACCATTTCAGACGTGATAAAAAATAAAGTATCACTCCGTGACGATGAATTTAGTGCTGTATGCAAGGAGATATTCATAGAAGATAGAAGCGATACTGACAGCAGCAATGCAGAAAGTTCAAATCCACAAGCAAAATAATTTCATGAGCGGACGTTGTTCCGCTCTTTTTGTTGTCATTATACATAAATGTGTACAAACTGATATGGCACGATTTGTGTAAATGCACAAAGGTGATAAATTTGTCACTTTTCTATTGACTTTGCATACATAAAGTGATATTATTGTCACATAAGGTGATAAATAAATCACTTTTAATATACAGTTATATAATAAGTAAAGCTAAAGAAAAAGACAATGACATTAAAAGGAGCAGACAGAAAATGAAAAAAGAAAAGAAAAAGATAACTCTGAGAGAATATCACAAAAAGCGTATGGTAACAGGAATTGCAATACTTGTCACAGAGATATTTGAAAACACGGTGGAGCATTACAAGCTTGATAATACAACATGGGCGACGGTGATATTCGTTGTGTTGGCTGCTATCACGGCTTTATTTGCAGTAATATGGCTGTATGCAAGCTGTCAGAAAGTTGACAAAGAGGACGAAATGGCAAAAGAAAATATGCTCAAGGCACATCAAAGTATCACAAAAATGTTTTTGATAATATTAGCAGTAGCGATCTTTATATCAATGTTCTGGGACGGAAGTATAACCATAAAGATAAACAGCGACAGACTGTATCAAGTATGGTTTATATTCTGGTTCAGTTATATGACCCTTGAAAGCGGATTTTTTCTCCACCATGAGGGCAAGCTTAGCACCGATGAGGAGGACGAGTAATGCCGGAGCTAAAAACAAAACTCAAGGAATACCGTGCTAAGCTTGACATGAAGCAGGGTGACCTTGCGGAAAAAGTGGGCGTCAGGCGTGAAACTATCATACGTCTTGAAAAAGGACAATACAATCCGTCATTAAAGCTTGCAATGGATATTGCAAAGGTATTTGGTGTATCTGTAGAGGATATTTTTTCATTTGAAGATGAATAAAGCTGAAAATACAGTAAAGCAGACGGTTTGCAGTATTTTGGTGCAGAAGAAAAACATATACTGAAAATGCAAATACAGACATATAAGCACATATTCTAACGTAGATAGGTAAATATTGAATATACGTTGCTTATGCTATGATTATCTTTAGTTTACGCCATATTGCTGTGTATATTAGTGTAAAAGGCAAAAGTGAAATGAATTGTGAGAAATCGAGAGAAATGGAGCAAAATGAAGAGAATTAAAGAGAATGAGGGATATAAATTAAAAATTCGACGTTTTGACTATTGACAATCGTGAAAAGCTGTTGTATAATAGACAACGTTGTGAGTTCACAGGGCAAAAATGCGGCTGTGAACAGACTTTTTAAAATTCTGAATGGAGGAAATAATATGTCAACTTATATGCCAAAAGCAGGCGACATTACTCGCACATGGTATATTCTCGACGCTGAAGGTCAGTCACTCGGTAGAGTTGCTGCTAAGGCTGCTCACATTCTTCGTGGCAAGCACAAGCCAACTTACGCACCACACACTGACTGCGGCGACCATGTAATCATCATCAACACAGATAAGGCTGTTCTCACAGGCAAGAAGCTTGATCAGAAGTCTTACAAGTGGCACACAGGCTGGATCGGCGGTCTTAAGGAGATCAAGTATTCAGATATGATGGCTAATCAGTCAGACAGAGCTATGACAATTGCTGTTGAGGGTATGCTCCCTAACAACACACTTGGCAGAGCTGCTGCAAAGAGACTCAGAGTATACAAGGGTGCTGAGCATAACAATGCTGCTCAGAAGCCTGTTAAATACGAACTGTAAGGAAGGAGCAATTTAGATGTACGAATCAAAGCAGCCATATTTCTATGGCACAGGTAGAAGAAAACATTCTGTTGCCCGTGTTCGTGTTTACGAGGGTACAGGTAAGATTACAATCAACGGCAGAGACATTGACGATTACTTCGGTCTTGAGACACTTAAGCTCATCGTTCGTCAGCCATTTGCTGTAACAGATACAATGGATAAGTACGATATCGTTTGCACAGTAACAGGCGGTGGAGTAACAGGTCAGGCTGGTGCAATCAGACACGGTCTTTCAAGAGCTCTTCTTCAGGCTAGCGATGAGTTCAGACCTCTCCTCAAGAAGGAAGGCTTCCTCACTCGTGACCCAAGAATGAAGGAAAGAAAGAAGTACGGTCTCAAAGCCGCAAGACGTGCTCCGCAGTTCTCAAAGAGATAATCAGACCTATCTCAATTCGCCGTATATTCGGCACTTTTCAGACCTTGCAAATATTTTTTGGTACTTGTCTGGTCTTTATCAAGAGAATTATCCGTCCCGATCCGTCGGGGCGGATTTTTTGCTGTTACGCAAGTTTCAGTGTAACGAGGTCAGCGACTTTAGCCTTAGTGCTTTTCAGTACATCGGCATAGATGTTCGCTGTAACACCTATGTCGCAATGTCCGAGGTGTTCGGATACGATTTTCAGGTCAACACCGCTGTTCAATAAAAGCGTGGCATTGCAATGCCTGAGCTGGTGCAGGGTAAGATTTTCAAACTCCGTTCCCTTCGTGAAACGTTTCAGAGAGTGATACACTGAGTTTCTGTCACGATAGTTACCAAGTGCCGATGTGAACACCATTTCGGGGTGAGCAAACTTCTTTCCGAGGGCTGCCGACATCTTTTCTATGTAGGCTTTCTGCTCCCTGAAAATAGAAGCAAGGACTTCGCTCATACCAATCACTCTGCGGCTGCTCTCCGTTTTCGGTGAACCGAGGGTGTGCTTGCCGCCTACGTCCGTGAGATTGTGGTTGATCGTGATCGTCATTTCGTCAAAGTCAATATCTTCCCACATAAGTCCTAAGCATTCTCCCGAACGCATTCCTGTGTAAATGAGAACCTTTATGATACGCTTGAAGTCCTCGTCCCAGGGTTTTGTATCAAGAAGCTCCATGAAACGCTTGATCTCGCTCTCGTCAAGGGACATTTTCTTCTTTTCCTGACGGTTCTTCGGAAGGATAACATTGTGACAAGGTGATTCACGAATATATCCCTGTTCAACGCCCCTGCGGAAAATACTCTGTATCACTACATATATCTTGCGAACCGACTGAGGTTTCAGCTTGAATGTCTTCATCACGCTTGTCAGCTTCGGAGTCGTGATCTCTTTCAACTTCATATTACCGATAAGAGGTTTGATATGCTTCTCATACTGACCTTTGTAGGTGTATGCTGTGCTTGGTTTCAACTCGACAGGTGCGAAATTCTCAAAGTACCAGCCAGCAAGTTCAGAGAAACGCATATTTTCGTTCAGCTCAGTATAATCCTTGCATCTGCTTTCAAATTCATACGCAAACTGCTGTGCGAGTTTTTCTGCCTTTTTCGGGGTAACACCCTGCGGAGGCTTGAAGGTTGTTGACTTGATGATCTGCTTGTGTTCTGTATCATAACCGAGGGATACCTTTATTCTGAAAGTATCGCCCCGCTTTGTAATAGTAGCCATAAATGATTCCTTTCTATCACATAGATTTTATGGCATACTCCTGTTACTCTAATCATAGCGCACATTCGGCTATATGTCAAGTAACTTAATGTATCTTTTTGTCTTTTCGGGAGTATGCCGAAATCTATGTCCTTTGTTCTGTGGTGTTTGTGGATTTTCTGTCTGTTGCCGTTCAAGCAGCGTAAAATCGCCGTTCTCAGCGTACAGACTTACTTGTTCGCTGTCTGTCCGTTGAAGTAGGCAAGCAAGTCTGCCTTGTTGATAAGCATCTTGCCGTTCACGCCGTCTCCTGTCCTCAGATACGGCAGCTTACCCTGCTTTATCAGCTTGCGGACGGTGTGTTCAGACAGCCCCCTGACCGCTTCGGTACACTCCTTAACGGTCAGCATCTCCACAGCTTCGGACTTGATCTCAGACACCTGGTCGGAATCATTAACTTCGATAAGTTCGCTCAGAATGCTTACGAGCTGAGCGATAAGCTCGTTCTTTCTGCTTGTTGTCATAGTTGTAAAAACCTCCATAGCAGGTACTTCCCCTGCTTTCTATCTTGTTTTATGTTTATTCCAGCACGGTTTTTCTTGTAGTGCTGTTGTACTTGTACTGCTGAAAATCGGCACTCAGCCCGCAGGCAGAAATAAATGCCTTAGCCTTTCTCAGTTCACGGGAAAGCTCGTCCTCACGGCTGATTCGAGCTGCTTCCTTTTTCAGCTTCTCACGGGTAAAAAGTCCCTTTTGCTCCTCGGCTTTCTTGTAGGCGGCAAGCTCCGAGGAAGCTGCCGCCAACTGTGTTTTCAGAGCATCACGCTCCTGAACAGCTGTATCGTGTTCAGCTTTGAGTTTTTTCGTGGACTTGACCATAGCCACATACTTTTTAGCTGTGTCGCTGAGAGTATCGTAATCCTCTTTTGCAAGAGTGACTTTCTTGCCGAACACGGACTCCTTGACCTCAATGCTTTCGATTTCGTCAAGTTTGACTTTCTTCTTTGCCGCCTTGTCAAGTTCGGCACGAGCTTCATCACGCTCGGAGAGAGCCTGAGCCTTTTCCTCATTCAGCCGCCTGATCTCGTCCTCATGCTCGCCGTACTCCTCAACGGTATAGCTGTAACCTCTGGACTTCTTCGGCTCGCTGATCTCAATACCGTGAGCGTTGCAAATATCCCTCAGCACCTCCCACTCACGGAGCCGCCAACGGTTATTGGAATGAGCGTCATTTCCGAAGCCCATTTCGTCAAGCGCCTTGTTCTTTGCGTTGCGGACTTCAAGCCCTCTGCTGTAATGTCCAAGTGGGATATAGTCGATGTGCAAATGGGGAGTTGCTTCATCGAGGTGCATGACCGCATTGAACACATAGAGGTTAGGATTTCTCGCCTGAAAGCCCTCCATGTATTCACGCAGGCATTCGGCAGTCTTTTCTGCATCGGGAGTACCGACAGCCGAATCGTTTTTCGTTCCGATATAGATGAGGTGTTCGTAGAAACTTTTCTGCTTGTTTGCACCCTCGATCACACTCTTGCTCGGCGGGCGGTTGAACAGGTGTTCAAAGTAGTCACCGATCTTGCGGTCGTTTCTTTTCTGACGAGCGTTGTATCTCTCTACCGCTTCGTCAAAAAGCTGGTGGTAAGTCTCGCCCAGATCTTGCTGAACAAAGATCACATTGTTCGGCGTTCTGGAACTGTCAATATTCTTGGCAGTGAACTCTCGATTGTTATGTGAAAGGCTGCCTTTGCCCTCGCACATCGAGATAGATTTTGTACTCATGAAATGTCTCCTTTTTTATCTACATCTGAACCCTCTGACGAGGGATAATCATATACACAAGGCTCACCGCCTGCGATATGATGAGCGCCCTTGAAGGGCTTTTGAATTGGCTTGCAACAATACGAAAATCGGCAAACCAAACGGCTCGGAGAGCCGGAATTTACTTGCGGCACATAGCGAAGTCTTGTGCGAGCGCCGCCAGTAACCCCAAAGCACTTTTGACAGCCTACTCGGACTATCAAAAATGCTTATGGGGCTCTGCGAGGCTGAACGGCTGAGGTCGCAGCCGAAAATGTGGACACAGTAATGTGAAAAAACGCATTACAAAAATCCAAAAGTGCGATCATAAAAATCGCAAAAATCAGAACGGAATATCCACCTCAATACTGAATTTATTGAGAAGAAAACCCAACTCAAAATCATAGTCCAGCGCTTCATCATCCGTCAAAAAATCGTAGTAACGAATCAGTGCTTCACGCACACCAAGACCACTTCTTTCTTCAAGGATAGAAGTCAGCTTTTCAACCTTTTCCATATCGACCATACACCTCACCTCCTTTCTGCAAAAATGCTCAACCAACATCAACCGACAGCAACCAACATTGTGGTCTGTCTCTTGCAAAAGTCGCTATACCGCCATTTCAATGTCAGCCACCACAAAAGCCACAAAATCCGGTAAAATCAGATATGGGGATTCACATGAACCATCTGAGCCTTTTTGTTGTTGGCGGCAGTCACATCTTCATAAGCGATATACCCATACTCCGCAAGAGTATCGAGCGCCGAATAGAAGTCCTTTGCCGTTGGGAAAAGATTGCACCGGCAGGAATGATACAACTCAGATTTCAAGCCCTGCCTGATCTCCTTTGTCTTGAACATCTGGATGATCTTCTCAGCCTTGACAATGTTCCCGTCGGGAGCATTCACGCTGAAACCGTATATCGCCTGATAACGGTAGTAGTGAGCAAGGTTGAATGCTCTCAGAAGTGTATCGTGATTCACGCTTTCATCGGACGGCTCAATTCCTCTGGAACAGCAGTCGGCACAATGAAGAATACAGGCTATCCGCAGTATCAGACCGTGGAACTTGCCGCCCCAGTCCTGACAGCAGCACATGGACTCCTTGATCTCTTTTTCGATATACTTATTGCAGTAATCTATGTACTCCTCGGAAGCATGACGAGACAGACGTAGTATCGTTTCTTCTCCGTTATGATCCTTCTTTCCTTTCAGGAGCTGATGAATGAAATCATGATACTGCTCCCTGACCTCTTTTGATATAGGTGCTGTATCATATCTACGATTTCCCACATTGCTCTTGGCGAAGCAGGGAACAAAACGTGCGATAAGTCCGCTTGACCTGAAAGCGGTATCTTTCATCATATTATCCCATATATACGGCTGACCTGCGAGAGCGACCGAAAGATAAGGACTGGGAATTTCCGTTCTTCCTCGGATAACTCTGTTGCAGATATACTTCTCACCGTTCCACGATTTCAGGAGTAAGTCAAGATTCGGGATACCACCGTTGTACTTTCCGTTGAAGTTGGAAAGCATTCCTGCTTCGTCCGAAATCATCAGCAGGGAATCATTCTCGCTCAGCTCGATCACAAGGGATTCGGGCGTTATATCGTCCACGGCGATACGGATAGGAGTTGTATTTCGAATATTGTCAGCCTGCACACGGAGCTTTGCGATAGCTGCTGTATCAGGCGCGTCCTCTTTCTCCATAGCCTTCACACGGGCTTCAAGGGCTTTAACGTCCTGCTGTGCCTTGTACATCTCCTCACGGTGGTCTTTGTTGTACTTGCTCTCAAAGCTGTCGAACGGAGCTTTGATGAAGTGCATCACAGGACTTTTTCTTTCAGAAGGCTGTGCTATGATGATAGAATACAGCACAGGCGGTTCGGTGTGGTCTGCTTTTCCTGCAAGTCTGTACAGACCTGTGAAGCAGTAGCCCACGGCTGAGAGCATTGCCGTCCCTGCCATTCCCACATCGGTGGAAGTCGTGACCGAGATTGCCTGCGCCATATCACGCAAAACAGGCGGTAACGCTCCGAGGGGGAACGGGATAGTATCTGCCGTATGCCGCAGCGGACGGGGTTCTACCCATTTGATTTCATTCATAAGTTTTGTTTTCCTCTACTTTTGTAATTTAACTTGTATTTCTATTGACATATTGCGTTTGATGTGCTATAATATGAAATAAAATAACACGTTGCAATCTCTAAATCATATTATATGCTACCTAAGTAGCATTTGTCAAGCAAAAATAATTAGAACGGATTGAGTTCTGCTTTTTGCACAAATTGGAGGGACACAAAATGACTGTCTTTTGGAGAAAATACAATGAATTATGTGACGAACATGGTTTGAAGCCGAGAGCGTTAGCTACCGAACTGGGCATTTCGGCTGCGACCGTCACCAAATGGGTGAATGACGGTATGCCGAATCTCGACATGATAACGAGAATTGCAGAATACTTCGATGTCCCGATAGATTACCTCATTAACGAGGACGATACGCCGATTATTCCGCAAGCAAATAAGAAAAGAAGTGTGTTCGAATCGGTAAGCTCACTGTCACAGCGTTGGGTGAGCCTTCGCCGTGGCAGTGAGATCAGCCTGGAAACACAGTTGAAGATCATTCCTTATGTGAATTGTACGGTGCAGTTCCTCAACAATGATAAGTATATAGAGTACGTCCCCGAAACAGCATACGATACCGAGCATCTGAAAGACACCGAAACGATTTTCGATATTCTTGGCATTCTCGACCACTGTGCCGACACCGAGAGTTACCGCACCGTGCAGGTGCAGCTCTCACGCATCGTGCTGTATCACCTGAAAGAAAAAGGCTTTGACCGTGAAGCCCTCCGCACCGAGCATCTCGATCAGGAGAAGATGGAGTACCTCTACACGGGCAGGGACAGCGGTAAGACACATAATTACGGACTGAACTTCTCAGATATGGACTTTCTCAGGGAGTTTACGGGGTTGAGTTATCAGGTTATGTTTACGGGGGTCGAGTGATAATATGGAGCTAAGGAGCGATGCTTCTTGGCTCTTTTCTTTTTGAGGGGACTTTGATTCCGATGGAGTCGAAGTTGTAAACAGCGTAAACTCGGGGAAAGGTGTTGCTTTTTCACTGATGATATGGTATAATACATTTAGTTGAAATAAAGGGGCGGTACATATGAACGATATAGTAACTTTTAAAATTGCTATCCCTTCTGATAACGATGGGTATGTTCTGCTGCAATGCGAATACTGTGGGGAGTATTTCAAATGTGCTCCACATGATATGGAATCAGATGAGATTTTACATATATACTGCCCAAGTTGTGGCTTGATAAGCGAATCATATATCACAGAAGATGTTATTCGGCTTGCAAACGCTATGATAGAGAATTATATACAGGATACATTATATGATTTTTCAAAGAAAATGGAACGGCAGTTTTCACACAATAAATTCGTAAAATATAAGGCTGGACGAAAACCTAAAAAGGAGTATGAGCCTCCCGTATATTCAACCATAGAAGACTTGGTTGAATATAATTATAGGTGCTGTGATCGATCGGCAAAAATCAATCCATTGCTAAAGATGTCAGTAAGTTTTTGTCCGTTTTGTGGAGGTGTAGAGTTTGGAAATCAATAAAACTACCTTAAAAACAATCATGTCAAAATTTAACAGCGTTTCTAATCGTTTGTTACAATCATCATATGGGAACTATCTTGATGACTTAAGAAGGTTTTGTAATTATATAGAAGCTAACGAGCTGATAATGGAGTATATAGACAGCTGTGGTGGTTTTAATTCTGAAATGGAATCATTGTTAGATGAATGTTTACATCAAGGAGGGAAAATCCAATTTAGCATAGATGAAGACGAAGAAACATTGCAGATTTACTCGTATATAAAAACAATCTGCGATCGTGATTATACCAGTCTTCCACCTGGAATAATATTGCCATATTCTTCATCAAATAAATTTGCGGATATGCTGCAAGAATTCAACCACTGCGTTGTTTTAGCTCTCATAAACCATATCAGTGATTATTTAAAGAAAGTAGGTATAGAGATGGGTATGGACGATAACGTAACCTATAACATCAATGGTCAGCAAGTCAATATAGCGAACGATAACGCAAGCATTACAGCTATTCAGAACAATAATGGTATTGATGTTAACGAGCTGCATAAGCTAGTTGAAGCTATGAAAGCTGGATTAAGTCCCCACTTATCCTCGGAAGATAAAGCTGACGCAGAAGAAAGCATTGATATAATCAAAGCTGAGCTTAGCTCTGGCAGTCCTGATGAGCAAAAAGTCAAGTCTCAGTTTAAGCTATTAAAAAGACTTGATGTTGGAGTCAAGTTTGCTAGTGCCTGCTGTTCTTTGCTCACATTTGCTGATAGAGTATTTCCATTTCTCGCAGAAGTTGCACCCTTTTATCAGAATTTACTGAAATAAGGTAAAGATACAAAGATGCATCTTTTTGTATTTTGCTAAATCAATTTAGCGTAAAACTTTATGCACATAACAATAAAAACCTCTGTGATTCATTATGAATGATTACAGAGGTTTTTTATTATCTATAGCAATATACACTTATTGTCTGTCGACTTATTGTGTTCAATATTGTATAATATTGATAAAATGGAGGAGTGTTTTATGGATATCGTTAAAGTGTTTGGCACAAATCTGAAAAAGTATCGTACACAGAAAGGACTATCTCAGGAAAAGTTTGCTGAGAAGTGCGGTTTGCACAGAACTTATATCAGTGACATAGAGTGTTTCAGGAGAAGTATCTCCCTGGAGAATATTCAGCGTATTGCTGATGCTCTTGAGATTGAAACATATCTCTTATTTGTTGAATAATACCAATACACAGGAGGATAGATAAATGAGCGTTGAATTATTGAATGGCATAAAAATCGTTGAAAACGATAGAAAACTCAATACAAAAGCATCCGAGGAATATGTCCATGTTGAGTTTACATACGAAAATCCTAAAACCGTTCTAGACTATTGGATTCCAGTTGAATACAGAAGAACAGGAGTCTCTATTAAACCTGATGATGAAGAACAGCTTTATAGTTACCTTAACAACGTATATGCCCAACTCGATCCTGCTAATTATGATAACTGGCTGAAAAAGCAAGATGAATACTGGGCATCTTCACGTTCCGATGTTACAAAACCGATTTTCGATACACTAAAGGACGGAAAATGGCATTGCCGAAACTGTGACATCAATAACCCTAATTTTGCCCGCAGAATACAAGACCTGAAAGAAATGGGCTATACAATTGCTACACACATAAACTATTGCTGTCCGGTCTGTCAGCAAAAAAGAAGTACAAGACTTTTGCTGCTCCCAATAGACAGAGTTGAGATTGCAGGCAACGGTTATGAAACATGGTCTCCTGCACTCAGGAAACGTATAATCAAAGTTCTCGGAGGTATTGATGTTTATGAGGGTACACTTTCTGCCCATCTGCTGCCTGACCATAAATTCTCGGAAATACGATGGGACGAAAACACCAAAGCAGAGAACCCTGATGATATGACTGATGATGAGATCAGAGCAAAGTTCCAGCTACTGACAAACCAGCGCAATCAGCAAAAACGAGAAGTGTGTCGTAATTGTTTCCAGACAGGAAAGCGTGGTACGATCTATGGCATTTCTTATTTCTACGAAGGCGATGAAGATTGGGATAAAAGCATTCCTGTGAAAGGGAAAGAAGCTGAAAAGGGCTGTGTGGGCTGCCCTTGGTATGATATTCAGAAATGGAAAGAACATCTTATGAAGCTTATCAAAAAGAAGTAGGCTTTGCCGCCTTTTTTGATAAACCATTTTACTTGACTTCTTGATTGTAAGTATGGTATAATTAAAGCAGTATATTCTTACGAGGGAGTTTGGAAAAGATGATCAAAACAGTAGGCAGTATCTGCTCAGGAATTGAGGCAGCTTCGGTTGCTTGGGAACCATTAGGGCTTTCTTTCAAGTGGTTTTCTGAGATAGCAGATTTTCCATCAAGAGTGCTATCTGAAAAATATCCGAATATAGCTAATGTCGGAGATATGAATAATATTCCTGAAATGCTCATTTCAGGTGAAATAGAAGCTCCTGATCTTCTTTGTGGAGGAACGCCCTGCCAAGCCTTCTCATTAGCCGGCAGACAGAATGGTCTTGAAGATTACCGTGGAAACCTGACACTAAAGTTCGTAGATATTGTCAATGCAAATGATACGATCAGAATAAATAAAGGACATTCACGCAGCATTGTCTTTTGGGAGAATGTCGAAGGTGTTCTTACAGATAAAACAAATGCATTTGGTTGTCTAATTTCTTCCCTTGCAGGCTTTAGCGAAGTGATCTTTAAGAAAAAGTGGTCAAGTGCAGGTGTTATTCATGGACCAGTCAGAAACATAGCCTGGAGAGTGCTTGACGCTAAGTATTTTGGACTTCCTCAACAAAGAAGAAGGCTGTATGTTTTAGCAGGCGGGAAAGATTTCTATCCCGAATTCATCTTGTTTGAAAAACATGAAAACGACTTTGCTGAATACCCCTCAACTCCTTTGACTTTTGAAAAAGAAGGTCATCGTTTTGAAGTGTTCAGAGAATACACAGATTGTCTGTATTCTGCTTACGGAACAAAGTGGAACGGAAATGCCGCCGCATACAATGGATCGTTGTTCGTTGTTCAGGATGAACGTATCAGAAGAATATCTCCCATTGAATGTGAACGCTTGATGGGCTTCCCCGATAATTATACTGCACTAGAATCAGCTAAGCGAACCAATCGCTATCAAGCTATCGGTAATTCATGGGCAGTTCCTGTAGTACGATGGATCGGAGAAAGACTGCTTTCAAAAAAGAAAAAACAATTTGAGCTGAATATTGATTCATTGGCTCTTGCAGCGAGAACTCTAATCGTTAGCGGAGAAGGATACTTTATTGATTGCGGTAAGGATATATTCATGTCGTCTGATGGTACGCTTATAAACTGTACTTCAATACCTGAAAACAGCACATTTACCGATATGAAGAATATTGTGTCTGCTGATGCTCCGGAGGAAATATATATTTCCCCTGTTGGCTGTTATGGAATTGTCAGAAGAAAACAAGAACGTAATCTGAAAATCAATGAACGACTTGAAGAAGTTCTTTTGAGCATTTCAAGTCAGATGTCTGCCGAGGAGATTGAAAAAAGGTCACGAGTGCAGAAAAGAGGAAGATTTAGTACTTAACAAAAGAAATGCCTACTTTATTGATTGAACAAGAGATTGTTTATTATTCACTTTTGGGATAGCTGATAACCATATGAATTAAAGTTTGAGAGGATAATAACATATGAGTATGAAGGACGATAGCTTATTTTTCTGTAACATTGAAAAAAACGAAAAAAATAAAGATTTTATAGAAAAACTGGAACAATATTCCGAAGATAATTCCAAACAGGTTTATATCATAAGTAAGGCGTTGGGAACTACTAATGATTATGACTATGATATTTCTGAGATAGCAATAGTATTAATTCCTAAGCATAAAATTACTATTATTAATTACGGAGACAACGAGCAAGATGACCTTGAAGACTTTCTTTATGATTTAAAAGAAGATTTAGGACATATTTCTGATAAATATGAGTATAGCAAAATACTGGGCAGAGTAAGGAAATGGAAAGATGAAGAATTATTCGAGATTATCAGTGTAAATGATTTTGAAATAGATTCTTTTATTTCCTCGGAAGTTTCCGCTAACAATATACGAAAGATTGATTTGTTGATTTCATTGCTTATCGGAAGCATTAATGATATAAATAAAATAGGTACTACTGATCCTATATCACTGCTTGAAAAAGTTAAACGAAAAATAATTCTGTTTGATGGTCGTCAAAGTAATTTTATTTATGGAAAAACCGATAAAAAGCGTGTAACAATCCAAGGATTAGCTGGCACTGGTAAAACTGAGTTGCTTTTAAATAAGCTTAAAGAAGTGTATACAAATCCTGATAACCCAATTATTGCATTTACGTGTTTTAACAAAGTATTAGCAAGTGAGTTAAAGAAAAAAAGAATCCCTCAATTTTTCAATTTCATGAAAGTATCTGAGCAAATTGAATGGGACTCTCGTCTTCACGTTTTTTCAAGTTGGGGAAGAAAATTTGATCCGGAATCTGGTTTAATCAGTTTTATTTCTTCTAAATATAATACAACATACAAAACTTACAGTGAATGCAAGGACTTTGAGTCCCTTTGTAAATCCATTAAGGAAGAATTAAATGAGCAAGAATCATTTTCGCCTTGTTTTGATTATTTATTTGTCGATGAAAGTCAAGATTTTGGCGAGGAGTTTTTGTTGCTTTGCGAAAAGATAACAAGAAAAAAAGTATATGTCGCAGGAGATATTTTCCAAAATATATTCGATTCAGTTAGTGATAGAAAAGATATAAAGATTGACTTCTTATTAAATAAGTGCTATAGAACCGATCCTAAAACACTGATGTTTGCACATTCTGTTGGAATGGGTTTATATGAATCTCCAAAAATTAATTGGCTCGATGATGATAATTGGGAAAAATGCGGATATACTTTAGAGCGAAAAGATGAAGGAATCATACGGCTATCAAGAAAACCTTTGCGAAGATTTGAGGATTTAGAGGTTACACAAACAATTAAACTAATATCATCGGATAAAGAGAATATTGTTGATTCAGCTATAGATCAAATAAAAGACATTCAGTTAAATAATCCTGATGTAGATGCCGAAGATATAGCTATTATTATTTTGGATTCTAACTATAATAGAATGTGCAATTTGTCTATGGAGATATTATATAGAATTGAAGATGAATTCAACTGGAAGTGTACTCGTGGTTATTTAACAAAAGAAACAGAGCAGAATAAGCTGTTTATTAGTAACATAAATAATATTAAAGGGCTCGAATTTCCTTTTATTATTTGTATTTCGCCTAATAATATCACCACAAACATTTTTTCTCGAAACGGAATTTATACATCACTAACAAGATCTTTTTTAACCTCTTATTTTATAGTAAATAGCAATAATGAAGAGTTTTTAACTACATATGGTCAAGCGTTAAATCAGATTTACACAGGATATATGGATGTTACCGAACCATCGGAAGATGAACGTATTTGGATTACAACAAATATTCAGAATGCTAAGCGTGAAAGAATGCCACTTCAAAATATTATCGATATTATCGCTGCCGATTATGTTTCTAAAGGATTAGAAATATCAATAATTCAAACTAATGCCGAACGCTTGTATAAAAGATATACGAATGATAGTGAAGTTATTGAGCGCTTAAAGAATATTTGCGAACAGATGATATGAAAATAGTACAGTTTAAAAGAAATATCAAAAGCGGCAGTATTAGACGCAAGGTAGATCTCATACATATTATTATAAATGCTTGCGAAATGATTAATCTAAATCAATTTATGTCTCTAGAAAATATTGATAAATTAGAAGGAGATTATCCATTCATAATAGTAGATGATACAAGTAGAATGTTTTTATTTGAAAATAATAAGTTTTTCTCTATTTCTTTTCCTTTTCAAATTAATGTCGATAAAAAACAGGTTAGGTTTCTGAGTATGCCGCTCACATTAGGCTTACTTTCAATCGTTTCTTCCATTTTAAACGATTTTGATGAACGCCAATCAATGATTGAATTAACTGAAAAAATACTTGATAATGAAGAGTATAATGCTTTGCTAAAAGATGAACAACAAACTGTTGAGGAGTTAATTGTATGCTTATTATCGTATGAAACAGGATATGTAAGATATGATTATGATTTGGAAAACTATGAAAAATACAAATCACTTGGAAAGCCCGATCTACATCCTTTAAATCACTTAGATATAAACTATACTTCAAATGCAACATACAAAATTGGGATAAAGAACGCAATTGATATTAAGGTTTTTTGGGATTGCTTAGATCCGAATACTGATTGTTGGTTTTTTAAATAGCAATATCAGATTGTTGTAAATCATAAAATACGGCTGCACCCGAAGGCACAGCCGTAAACGATCAAATATAAATCATACACTCAAACACCGCTTCTCTCGCCATATAGACGAAGCAGTTTTCCAGGCCGAGCATCTTCTCAGTATCACCGCTGATGATAGCTTTTTGATAGCAACTGTCGGTCTGCTTCCAAAGTTTCACCTGACGGGAGATAGCTTCGCTGACTTTCCGTTCCATATCATTGAGGTACTGAATGATCTTGCCCTCATTGACGAGCCTGCGAAGCCTGTCAGGGCAACGGCTGTCAGAGAAATGAAGATGATACCTGATGAAGTCGGTGGTATAGGTCTTGTTCTCCTCGGTCTGCGTATCGGCATTAAAGTGAGTGATTGTCATAGTGTTGGTATCCAGTATCCACAGCGGAACGTATTTCTTTTCCAGTTGGCTGTATGCGGTCTGTTCACTTGTGTATCTGCTCATGGTTATTACCTCCGTTATGTTATTTCACGGTAATCAAAAACGGTTTCCGTGGTTCAACTGATTCACGGTGTTCAAAAATGTATTCCGTGATTTGAAATGATAATAACAGGAGTACGCCAAAATGATTTGGTCTTTCGCTGGTCTTTATCTGGTCTTTAAAGTTACAAAATCGCAGGAAACAAAAGATAAAGAAAAGCGAAGTTAAAACATTGAAAGTGCTGTAAAACAGGCATTTTCGCTAACAATAGAATAAATTACAAGTGCCGATGTGCCTTACTCAAAGAGATAATCAGATACCTCAAAACTTGCGTATTTACGCACTTTGCGAGTGGTCAAATACTCTTTGGTCAACATTTGGTCAATTCAAAACCTCTCTGTTCGCGCAGGGAGGTTTTTTATTTGCCTTTATGCAAGGCACAGCTCGATCTGTTCGGCAGTTCGGGCTTTTGTTTTACGCAAAACATCAGCGTAGATGTCAGCAGTTACGTTCACATCACAGTGACCAAGATGCTCAGACACTACTTTCAAGTCGATACCGCTGTTTAAGAGCATTGTAGCGTTGCAATGACGGAGCTGATGAAGAGTCATATCCTCAAATTCCGTTCCTTTGGTGAAGCGTTTGAGTGACTGATAGACTGAATTACGGTCACGGTAGTTTCCTCTTGCTGATACGAACACCATTTCAGGATGAGCGAAGTCATCACCGAGGGCATATTTCAGCTTTTCGATATACTCTTTCTGTGCAAGAAGAACCTTTTTCAGCTCCTGCCCCATACCGATGATGCGGATACTGCTCTCGGTCTTAGGATCAGTCAGTTCATGCTTTCCGCCTATGTCGGTCAACGTGTGGTTTATCGAGATAGTGTTGTTCTCGAAGTCGATATCCTCCCAAGCAAGTCCAAGGCACTCTCCCGAACGCATACCCGTGTAAAGCAGAACCTTGATGATACGCTTGAAGTCCTCGTCCCACAGCTTACTTTCGAGGTATTCCATGAACCTTTTGAGCTTGTCTTCCTCTAAAGCCTTGTTTTTACGACTTTTCTTACGTTTCGGCAGTATCACGTTACGGCAGGGAGTGTCACGAATGAAGCCCTGCTCTGCTCCTCTGCGGAAGATGCTCTGCACTATGACGTACAGTTTCTTTACCGTCGCAGGGTTCAAGTTATAAGACTGCATTATCTGCGTCAGCCTGGGAGCGTTGATGTCCTTTACCTTAACATTACCGAGAACAGGCTCGATGTGGTTCTTGTACTGCCCCTTGTAGGTATAGATCGTGCTTTCTTTCAGTTCCTGCGGAGCGTAGTTTGTGAAATACCAGTCAGCAAGCTCGGAGAAACGCATATTCTCATTGAGCTGAGAGTAACCTTTGCAGTGTCTCTCGAACTCGAAAGCGTACTCCTGGGCGAGCTTTTCGGCTTTCTTTGGTGTCACTCCGTCGGGCGGAGTGTAGGTTGTTGATTTTACAAGCTGTTTGCCGTTCATATCGCAGCCGACAAACACCCTGATGCGGAATGTGTTTCCGCGTTTTGTTATATTCGCCAATGTAAATCCTCCTAAATTTACACTACGGCATATCTCTGTATTTAGCATTGTAGCGCACTATTCTATCTTTGTCAAGTGCTTTCGGAGATATGCCGTAGCTTTTTTTCTTTTATTCTAACTCTGCATTTCTTGTTTTGTTAAACTTATACCGGGCAAAATCCTCCGCAAGTCCACAAGCGGATATGAACGCCCTTGCTTTTTGTAAGTCACGGGAGAGCTGGTCTTCACGCTTGATACGCTGTGCTTCGGCTTTCTGCTTTTCACGGGAGAAGTAATGAGCGTTCTCCTCTTTCTTCTTGTACTCCGAAAGCTCCGAGGACACCGCTTCAAACTTCTGCATCACAGCCCCAAGCTCCTGCACGGCAGTGTCACGTTCTTTTTTGAGCTTTTTGATGTTCTTCTCCATAGCAACATACTTCTTAGCGGTGTCGCTGAGCTTGTCATAGTCCTCTTTGGAAAGTGTGACCTTTTTGCCAAACACAGACTCCTTGGCTTCGATGCTTTCGATCTCACCTATGTTCACCTTTTTCTTTGCCAGTTTCTCAAACTCGGCAACTGTCTCATCACGCTCGGCGATGAGCCTTTCGATCTCAGCATTGAGAGCATTTATCTTGTCCTGATGTTCGCCGTACTCCTCGACCTTATAACTGTAACCCCTGGACTTCTTCGGTTCGGAAATTTCAATGCCGTGAGCATTGCAGATATTCTTCAAAATATCCCACTCATTGCGTCTCCAACGGTCATTCGCTTTCGCATCATTTCCGAAGCCCATTTCCTCCATTGCTTTGTTCTTCGCATTGCGGACTTCAAGTCCACGAGTGAAGTGACCTACGGGGATATAATTGATGTGCAGGTGCGGAGTTGATTCATCAAGATGCAGCACCGCATTGAACACATAGAAGTTAGGATTTCTCGCCTGAAATCCCTCCATATATTCACGCAGACATTCAGTCGTTATCTCGGCATCAGGAGTGCCGACCGCCGTGTCTTTTCTCGTTCCTATGTAGACAAGGTGTTCATAGAAACTTTTGTGCTTGTTTGTACCTGTGATAACGCTCTTGCTCGGCAGGCGGTTGAACAGGTGTTCAAAGTAGTTACCGATCTTACGATCCTTTCTTTTCTGATTAGCGTTATATTTCTCTACCGCTTCATCGAAAAGCTGATGATAAGCGTCGCTCAAAGCCTGCTGAACGAACACAACATTGTTCGGTGTTCTGGAGCTGTCGATATTCTTGGCAGAGAACTCTCTGTTGTTATGTGAAAGGCTGCCTTTACCCTCGCACATCGAGATAGATTTTGTACTCATGTTATAGTCTCTCTTTCATAAAATTTTTTTCATCATGTAAGCCCTGACGGGCTTGAAGAATTACGCACAAGACAGAGCTTGTGCTACTAAGAACATTTACGCCCTGTCGGGCTTTGAAGAATTTCGCATAAGACGGAGCTTATGCTCCATATAGCCCTGATGGTCAAATTGGATTGCAACGATACGGAGATCGGCAACCCAAACGGTGCGAAGCACCGGATTTTACTTGCGGTGCACCGCCAGTAACCCCAAAGCACTTTTGACAGCCGCCTACACGACTATCAAAAATGCCGGGGCTCTGCGAGGCTCTTATCGGCTGGCGGAGCAGCCGAAATTGTGGGTACGGTTATTCTGAATCGTACCCGTGAGAACTGCGGAAATCCGCATTACAATTTTGAAAAATCAGCTCTCATTTTTTCTGAAAATCTGCTATCTCAGCAACGATATTTTTCATGGAAAGCCGACCAGCTTTGTTGCAGTTTATGAACTCAAAACAAAGGTACTCTGCGTAGTCCAGATGATGCAAGGAATATACAAAACGCTCGTCACATTCTTCATTGGGAGAAGCAGGAGCAAATTCTCTCCATTCACGCATCCGCCACAGATAATCATTGAGTGTTCGCCACGCTGACTTCTCCCATTCTTCATAGGCTCGTTTTTCTCGGACTCGCTTCTGATATTCGGACACTTTTTCCGCAGTCGGAGCTTTGCCGATTTCGATATGCAGAGCGTAATCATCGTTGAGCTTTTTCACAGCATCAATAGGCTTGTCCAATCCGAACATTTTCTGCGTGAAACCGATAACGTCAACGTGCGTTCCGCAGCCGAAGCAATGAAGAGCATCGGGATAAATTTTAGCAGAGGGAGTACGCTCGTTATGAAACGGGCAAAGTGCCATACCACCACGAGATATTTCAAGACCATATCCCTCCGCTACCGTTCTCATATCAATAGCAGATTTTACTTGCTCGAATACCGTCAATTCTGGAAATAGTTAAGCAGGTCAGCCTTGTTGACAAGTATCTTTCCACGAACACCTTCGCCTGTGCGGATATACTTGATCTTGTTCTGAGCTACAAGCATACGGACAGTGTGTTCGGAAAGCCCGTCAATAAGCTCGGTACATTCCTTGACGGTCAGCATCTTCACCTTTTCAGGTGCAGGAGCTTTGGTTGTTTCGGGGACTGCGCCCTCATTAGGCTCTCTGTCGTAAGCGACAGCGGTCATGAGTTCAAGTATCTGGTCGAGAAGCTGTTCTTTTCTTTCGTTTGTCATAATTAAAATCCTCATCTTTCTATCTAAGAGTTTTGTGTTTTATGAACTTTGAACATTTTGAGCATTTTGCAGTTTCAAAGTGTGCAAAATGCGGAAAGTTCAGATTTCATCATCTGTAAATGTTCGGGTTGATGATAACGTCTGTTATCGTTTTGTTGTTTGCACCCTTGCTTGTGTTGCGGACAATATACCTGTATTCCTCCAGCATATCCATTGTCTCAGCAAAGTCGGCGGCGTTCTTAAATAGTGTGCATCTGCACAGCTTGTACAGGTCATTCTGCCTGATATTTGTGATGTGCTTGGAGCGTATCTTGTTTATCACACGTTCTGCCTTTATCGTTCCGTGGTCAACGTCACCGAGACTGTACGCATATATCGCCTGTTCACGGAAATACTCACCGATCTCGATAGCGTTACAGAACGTATCAAGCGTGACAAGGTTCTCCGCTGGCTCAACACCATTCAAAGCACACTTGATGCAGTGAATGATACCGCACAGGCGGAGCAGTTCTCCGTGATACTTTCCGCCCCAGTCCTTGCAGAATGCCATATCCGTGACGAGGTGCGGCTCAATGTAGTTATTGTAGTAGTCAACGAACTCCTTGTACGTCTTTTCATCGAAATGGAGATACAGCTCATTTTCGTCGTGATAAGCGAACTTCTTACCGAGGAGCTTGTATATCAGCCGCTTGTAATTCTCAGCAACGGCTTCAGGAACAGCCTGCGTATCATATTTACGATAGCCGATATTGCTTACGGGGAAACAATATAGAAACCTCGCTATCAGTCCGCTGCCACGGAACACAGGATTGTTTATCATGCTATCAAACATATATGGTTGACACGCAAGACAGATGCTCATGTACGGCTTTTTCAGCACTATACTCGCCCTGGTCGCTCTGTCGCTGATATACGTTTCACCGTTCCACGATTTCAGCAAGAGATCAAGGTTCGGGATATTGTTGCTGTATCGCCCGCTGAAATTACCGAGCATTCCTGATTCATCGGATATCATCAGGAGTGTGCCGTTTTCTTCAAGCAGATTTACAAGAGATTCGGGCGTAACATCGTCAACAGCTATCCTGCGGAAATTGCTCGGTGGCATATTGCTCAGCTCTGTTCGGAGCTTGGCTATCTCCTCGGCGGTAACGTCTTTCTTCTTTTCAAGTGCTTCGAGCTTGATCTCTAACAGCTTGTATTCTGCCTGCGCCGTGAAGATGTCCTGCTTGTTATGCTCGTTCCAGTCGTGAGCGAACTGTATATACGGTCGCTTGATAAGAGAGATAACAGGAGACTTCTTGAAGCTCGGCTCTGCTATCGTCAGGGTGTCGAGTACCAGCGGCTCAGTATGGTCACGCTTGGCTGACATACGGTACACGCCCGAAAAGCAGTAGCTCACCGCCGAGAGTATTGAAGTGCCTACCATAGCAACATCCGTTGAAGTGGTAGTCGCTATTGCGTCTGCCATATCACCTATAATAGGTGGAAGTGCGTTCACAGGGAACGGCAGGAGGTTTGTCCCGTCGGGACGGAGTGGTGTGGGCTGAACCCACGTTGTTTCGTTGTTCAACTATCATCTTCCTTTCAGATGTATTTATAAAAGCGAATTTATATGTATAGCGGTCAGCATCTTGTATGCAATACCGCTGTCAGCCGACCGTCGCCTGCTGACATGACCATTGTAACATTTCTTTCGGAGGTCCTGTGCGTGTAGTGCGTATTTACGCAAAAAAATACGTATAATATTTTTGAATATGCTGTATATTACGCTATAATACGCATTATAATTGACATTTTGCGTGTGATATATTATAATATCAGAAGATACCGAAAGCGAGGAGAGCGTATGGGAACTACGACAATTTACCGTATAAACGAAACAGACCGCACGATAAATATCGCACAGTCTGTTAATGATACTGATGAAAGCATACACGGTGCAGTCCTGAATACGAGAACATACACTTTTGATGAGCTGATGAATCAGCATAAAGTGTTCTGCGAACATACCGAGCCTTATGACGCTTTCAAGGACAGGCTCAACAGCGCCTTGCGTATTGACAAGAGCATTGAAGTCAGCACCGATGATATGATAGCAAGGTTTATAGCTGAATATGGGGAGAATATCTTTTTCAGAGGATATGTCAGCTCTGTTATTGAGTTCTATGACAAGGAGAGGCACGTCCTACTGAAACCGAATGACGTTGTTATCGCCAAACTCAACAGGAGAAAGATACAGGATGAGGTTTCCCAAAAGCTCATGGCGTATATGGATACGCAGTTCGCATTGATGTGCAGTGATGCGTATTTCAGCCATAAGTCTACTATGGAGCATTTTATGATACAGTCCGGAAGAACGGTAGTTGTTGCCGATGATTACACATTCAATGTGTTCCGTGAAAGCGACAACTGCCTGCTGACCGTCCTTGCAGAGGTTGGACAGCTCGTTCATTATAATAAGTGGACTGTCTGCGAGTGCGGTTTCTGTCATAAGCTGTTTCTCGGAACGGAAAGAGAAGTCTGCTGTCACTCCGCCGAGTGCATCGAAGCACAGAAACAGCAGAAGGAAGCCATATACAAGGAAAATACAAAGGCATACTCAGCCGTGAAGCGAGATTATGATGCCTATGTCCGCAGATATAAGAAGGTTCTCGTTGAAGCTGGCATCGAGAAGTACCACCCTGCCGAATTCGACGATTTTATGCAGGCGAAACAGGAGCGTATGGAAGATATGGACAAGCTCAAAAAACGCCTGATACGCAACGGTCTGCCGACCAAGGAGCTTGAAAAGCTCAGTGCTAAGTATAAGGCTGAGATGAAGGCTTTGGCGGAGGAGCTTGTTGAGAGATTCGGGAAGAAGGTGTGAACTTTGAATCCACTGGCGTCAAAGTTGCAGATGTCGAAAAACAGGTGAAATCCCACGATTACATATTGCTTTTTCAAAGGAATTATGGTATAATTATTTTATATATTTTGTCGAAATATCCCATTAGAAAGTGGTGCTGATTGTGAATAGGCATGAAATGATTGATCGTATTGGTAAGGAATATCTTACCACTAACATAGAAGCAGGTGAATACAGCTATGTACAGGAAGCAGGTAGTAAAGAAAAGCTTGAAAAAGCTGTAGGTCACGCTGTCAAGCATTTCAAGTTAGATATACGTTTTGAAAATAATAGCGTTGCAGTATTAATCGAGACAAAGCAGAGCTTCACTAAAGCTGACGAAAAGCAGTTGGCAGAATATGTTGAAGAAGAACGTGCTTTACATAAAGGGATAAAAATTATTGCTATTCTTGCAAATACCAACAATGATAAGATAAAGGTATGGCGTTATTTTGTTGACGATTCTCACCTTTTGAAAGAGGAAACCGTTCTTGATACAATGGAGCACTACGTAAAACTATTTGATACTGCGAGACAGAATGATAAAGAACGTGTCATGAAAAACACTTATGATCTTAATGAGCTACTTCATAAAAAGGACATTGACGAGAAGCTTCGCAGTCAATTTGTAGGCACTACACTTCTTTATATCAAAGACATGGTAAAGAAAACAGGTGCTACAAGAATTGATGACGCACTTAAAGATAAGCTTGATGATGTTTGGAAAATGATGTCTGCTGAAGAAATACGTGCCGGCATAAAAAATACTCTTGATAATCTTCTTGATAATTCTGAAAACAAGACAAAGAAAATTGAACTATTACAGAAGAATGTCCTCAACGATCAGAAAGTCAAGAAACTGAAAATTAAAGATTGGATTGAGATTCTTGATACCATCCTCATGGATATTTACAGATACATTGATGCTGACAGTTCCGAGGGACAGGATATACTGAACCTTTTCTTTATTGCTTTTAATAAGTATACTGGCAAAGCCGATAAAAATCAGGCTTTCACTCCTGATCACATCACTGAATTCATGTGCCGAATAACAGATGTAGATAGAACAAAGGTCGTTCTGGACGGCACTTGTGGAAGCGGATCATTCTTAGTGCAGGCAATGGTAAAAGAAATTGCTGATTGTCGAAGAGATAAAACTGAAAAGGAAGCCGAGGAACTGATAAGACAAGTAAAGGAAAAACATATTTTTGGTATTGAAGTTGAAGAAAAAGCCTATGGTCTATCTACAACCAATATGCTTATTCATGGTGACGGCAATTCAAACATCAAGTTTGGCAGTATCTTTGATAGTAAGAAGTTTATCATGGAAGCCGACCCTGATATAATTTTGATGAACCCGCCATACAATGCCAAACCTATTGGCATTCCTGCTGCCTATAAAACAACATGGACTGCTAAGGCTAAGGACGGAAAAGAAGATCCGACTAAGGGATTTGTATTCGTTCATTTCATTTCTGACGTTATAAAAGAACTGAATGATCTGAAAGAAAAATCTGGAAAGCCAACTAAGCAAGTTAAGCTTGCTGTATTACTTCCTGTTGCTGCGGCAATAGGAACAAGCGATATAATCGAAAAAGAAAAGATTGCAATGCTTGAGAATAATACTCTTGAAGCGGTATTCACGCTTCCTAATGAGATTTTTTATCCTGGAGCCTCTGCTTGTGCCTGCTGTATGTTATTTACACTTGGCAAACCGCACTCAGAGGAAAAAGAGACTTTCTTTGGTTATTGTAAAGACGATGGCTTTAAGAAAAAGAAAAACCTCGGCAGAGTTGAACAGTTTAATGTAGACAACGAGAGCTTGTGGAAAAAAATTGAAAAAGAATGGCTCTACCTTTTCAGAAATCACAAGGCAGAACCTGGTAAATCTGCTACAGTAGTAGTAAATGGTGAGTCCGAATGGCTATGTGAAGCGTATATGAAAACTGATTACAGCAGATTATCTGAAACTGATTTTCAAACCACATTAAATAACTATCTTGCGTATCAAATCAAGGAGGGCAAGGTTTATGAATCTTAATCCTAATGATTGGAAACGCTTTTATCTCGGACGATTATTTGATATAAAAAAAGGTAAACGTCTCACCGCTGAAGATCAGGAAGCTGGATGCAATATATATATCGGTGCAATAGATTCAAATAACGGCGTCGCAAATCATATAGGACAGAAACCGATTCACGAAGGTAATACTATATCATTGAGCTACAACGGCTCAGTTGGCGAAGCGTTCTATCAAGCTGATCCTTATTGGGCTACTGATGATGTTAATGCCCTATATTCAAAATATGAAGGATTCAACGAACTTATAGGTTTATTCATGGTTGCAACCATCCGTCAGGAAAAATACCGATTTTCGTATGGACGTAAATGGACGCTTGAAAATATGAATAATACGGATATTTGTCTTCCTATAAGATATAATTCTGACGGATCTCCCTTCATAGATTCGACCAATTTTTACTCTGATGAAGGTTATGTTCCTGATTGGCAGTTCATGGAGAATTATATTAAATCTCTTCATTATAAGCCATTAACTACCAAGCACACAACCGCATTAAAGTTAAATAAAGATAGATGGCAAGAATTTGAATTTGGAAGGCTTATTAAAAGCATTTACAAAGCTCACGCATACACAAAGGATGATCTAACTGAACAGAATGTTAAACTCGACTCAACATTACGTTATATTACAAGAACAGCTGAAGATAACGGCTGTGAACTGATAGTAAAAAATAAAGCCATATCTTATGTTGAAGAAGGAAATGCAATTACAATAGGTGATACAACAGCTACTTGTTTTTACCAAGAGGAAAAATTTGTTACTGGAGATCATATGATTGTAGTCCGCGCAAATTGGCTCAATACATATACAGGTTTATTTATTGTTACATTGCTTAACAATGAACAATACCGTTATTCTTATGGAAGAGCTTTTCTTATGGACAGAGTAAAAGAGACTGTTTTGAAATTACCAATCTGCCATAATAATGATGGTTTGCCAATTATTGATGAGGCAAAGCGATTTTCAGATGAAGGATTTATTCCTGATTGGCAGTTTATGGAGGATTATATCAAATCCCTGCCTTATGGTGATAGAATTTAATAGTTGTTTTAGAAGGTGATAGTATATGTTACTGAGTAATGTACATATTTGGAATTACAGACTTCTTCTTGATACCAATATACATTTAGACGAAGCACTGACACTAATAGTTGGTAAAAACAATGCTGGTAAAACTTCGTTTTTATCTATTCTGCAACGTGTTCTATCAGGCAGAAAAGACTTGGATTTTGCTGATTATCCGATACAATGTAGAAGCACATTATATGAAGTCTTATGGAAAGTCGTAAAAGGGAAAATTTCTATTGACAAAGCCAAAGACTTGATTCCAAAAACAGCTATTCAGTTTGATATTGATTATTCAAATGAAGCTGAGGATGAGTATCTTGGAGCACTCTCACCATTTATTATTGATTTAGATATTAACAATAACATAGCTCGTATTTTGGTAGAATATCAAAGCATACTCTCTGATACCATTATATCGGAAATAACTGATAAAATAAGTCTGCTAAAAGTAACTAATCCTACAGCTAAAAGTAAAAAAAGCAGTGAAATAATAGCAATTTCAAATTACCTCAGTACAAATTTTAACAAGATATTTGAAATTAGTGTAAAAGCAATCAATCCCACTAACCCATCTGTTTTTCAGATAAGAGAAGTATCCCATCTCAGAGATGTTTTTATATTCAAAAGAATATCAGCTGAACGTGGTTTAGATGAACTTGATAATCATGATAAAAAGCCGATTGGACAAGTGATGGAACGCATTTTCCAAGATGGTGTTATTCCGTTTGAAGATAATATAAATGAGAAAATTAAAAAGCTAAAAGAATACGTTGAACAAGAAAGCATAAAGGCACAAGATGAGATTAATAAACTACTTGAAGAAATAATCAAAAAAATGATTCGCTTTGGATATCCAACGGCGGAAGATTTGCAATTAAAAGCAACGACACAGATATTATTGAAAGATAATATCATCAAAGACACTGATCTTGCATATTCAATAAGTGGAGAAAATGAAACTCTACCAAGTTCCCACAATGGTTTGGGTTATAAGAATCTCATTAAAATAGTTTTTTTATTGCAAGAGTTCGCACAAGAAATCAAAAAGAATTCACTTTCTGCAATTCCTTTACTTTTTTTGGAAGAACCTGAAGCACATATGCATCCTCAATTACAAACCGTTTTTGTAAAGTATATTAGTGAGGTTCTTGAAGGTTTTACAGGCAATAAAATTCAAATATTGATTTCTACTCATTCGTCATATATAGCTAATTCAGTTCCTTTTACACAAGTCAGATATTTTAAGAGGTTGAAAGAATGTGTTATATGTAAGAATTTAACTGACTTCTATAATACGTGTCAAAATGATGAAGAAAAGCAAAACAATTTGCAATTTCTACATAAATACATGACAATAAGCAGATGTGATCTTTACTTTTGTGATAAAGCTATATTGGTTGAAGGAGCAGCTGAGAGACTTTTGATTCCAGATATGATTAATAAATGTGATCAAGCTGGTTTGTTCAACACAAAATCGCCAACCTTAGCATCTCAATATTGCTCAATAATAGAAGTTGGAGGAGCATATGCTCACAGGTTCTTTGATTTTATAGACTTCCTTGGAATACCAACGTTAATACTAACAGACATTGATTTTGTTACTTCAAAAGGAAAAAAATGTTTGAAAGATAAAGCAAAAAGAACTTCCAATGCAACTATCATGAAATGGTGTCACGATAAATTGAATATTCCCTTATCTACTACAGTAAAGATAGAAGATGTATATAAACTAATATCCAACGATAAACTCACTAATGGATTTAGACATATCGAATTTCAAAAAGAAGAAAACGGATATCATGCTCGAAGTTTGGAGGAGGCTATCATGAATGTTAATAGAGAGCTATATGGTATTAGCCATTCTGATAGTAATTTTTCTTTCGATTCGGAAAAACAAAAGAAAACAAACTTTTCTTTGCAATTATTGACTGACGATGATTTTTTAGAATATCAAACACCTTCATACATTGTTGATGGGCTAATATGGCTTAACAATCAAGAAAAGATAGTATATCCTGTTACAATCACCGTCAAAGAAAAGAGAAAACAAAACCTAACCATAAAAACAATAAAAGATTAAGGTAGAATGATATGGCTATACTTAATAAAAGAATTCAAGAACAAGCTGATGCTATTGATAATCATATTATTGATGCTTTAAAATCAGGAAACAGTTTTATAGTTGAAGCAGGTGCAGGCTCGGGAAAGACATATTCCCTTCTAAAAGTTATTGATTGGCTGGAACAAAATAAATGTCAAGAATTTAGAAGAAAGAAAAAGAATATAGCGTGTATTACATATACTAACGCTGCTGTAAACGTAATACTTGAAAGACTTTCTGCTGATAGTTCAATCGTCCCTTCAACAATTCATTCTTTTGCGTGGGATTCAATAAATCAATTTCAGCAAACTATTAAAAACTATGTAGAAGAATTAGGCCTATTACCCGAAGGAGTAACCATAAATCAGGTTTCTAATGTTGCATATATGCTTGGTTCAAGGTATATAGATAACGGAACTTTATATCTTTACCATGATGATGTTATTAAACTGTTTGCCAAATTCTTAGATAATATAAAATTCAGAAGACTTCTATCGCTAAGATATCCAATCGTATTAATTGATGAATATCAGGATTCTTTTAAGATATTGACTGATAAATTTATAGAGCACTTTGTAGAAGGCTCGAAAACCATTCAATTTGGTTTCTTTGGTGATTCATGGCAAACTATTTATACATCAAATGGTGCTTGTGGAAAAATAGATAGCAACCAGCTTATTGAAATAAAAAAAAATTTGAATTTTCGTTCAAATGTGGCTGTAGTAAATGCCCTAAACGCAATTAGACCTGATTTTCAACAAGAAGCCGTAGATCAGCAAGATGATGGACAAGTTTTCGTGATAACAACACAAGATTACCAAGGCAATAGACAAGGTGGTTATTACAAGTCAGAATTAGCTCAAAATGACCTTGTATGTTACGTTGATAATGTTAAAAAACAATTAGAACGTGATTGGAATGGCAAAGTAAAAACACTAATGATCACCCATAAAATGCTCGCAAATCAACAGCATTATGATAATGTGCTTACATTATTAGGAGATTCGTTGAAAGAGGAAAAAAATGAGTATTTGAAATTCTTTCAAAATATTATCGAACCTCTCTATAAGGCATTATGTGATAATAATATAAATGATTTGTGTGATGCTTTAAAAACACATCGTATGCTTATAGAAAGAAAAAAACAAAAGAAATCATGGCATAAATTGTATGAAGCATTGAAAGAGGCACGAGAAAAAACAATAAGAGACGTAATAAATGTATGTATAGAAAACGCGCAAATAATCCCTATTCCATCTATAATAGTAGAAAACTATAAAGCACATCTGTCAAATCCAGATTATATATACAATAAAGTATCATTATCCGAGTTATATAATATTAGTTATTCGGAAATTGTAAATGCAATTGCTTTCTTTTCACCGCAATCAGACTATTCAACCGAACACGGTGTAAAAGGTGAGGAATATGAGAATGTACTTTTCATTATTGGGCGAGGATGGAATAACTATAAATTTGATGAACAAGTCTATTTAGATCCAACGAATTTATCAGGAAAAGAATATGATGTCTATATTAGAAATAGAAATCTATTCTATGTCTGCTGCTCAAGATCTATTAAAAGATTAGCAATATTTGTAACTGTACCAATTAATGATGAATTTGAAAGCTACTTGGAGAAAATTGTAGGTAAAGATAGTATTTTTACCTACAACCATTTTGTTAAGCAAGATTAGTTAAAACATTAGGTTCGCCTTATCAATATTTGGGTGATGAATAGTTTTTATGAAAGCGAAAATTGTTCAAAAAAGTAATAGTTATAAACCTGAAGATATGATGGTTGCTCATAAAGCGATAAAAGCAAAGTGGGAGCTACTACGTAAAGATCTTCAAGTAGGTAAATATTCATTTGATGATGAATCTGAAGCAACCAAAAGTAAATTTCTATCAGAATTTGATAGTCTCTTTACGACTGATGGTGGAGAAGAATACTTCTCAAAAACTTTAAGCGATGTATGTAATAATGCTTATCTAATCAGAGGTACTATTCTTGGAGAGACTGAACCCACGCCAAATGGAAATCGATTTATTCCAAATTCACAGTACATAAAAGATGATAACAGGTTTAGTCCTAAAGGTGTGGAATGGCTATATTTAGCTTTAGGCTACCCTAAAGCCAAAAACGGAAAAGATAAAGCACGTAGGTGTTCCGAAAAGGAGTGCAGAGTAATAACCGGTAATAGATTTGCTTTGTGTGAATTTGGAGCAACTAAACATGATGCTAAATTAGTTGACTTAACAGTAGGAGATACATGGTCACCCACACAGCAACAGCAAGAGATAAGAAGGCTGATAAAAAGCCAGCGTAAAAAGAACCCATTTATTGTGGAAACTGAAATACTTGAACAACATCCGATTTGCAAAAGAATGATTGTCGCAGCTTATGCAAATATAATATCAAGTGAATTATTTGTTCCACTGAATTCAGATAATAAAAGCTTAATCTACGCACCATTTCATTGCATTGCTCACTATTTTCAGTCATTAGGGTACTGTGGAATTATCTATAAAAGCACAGTAAATGATAAAGGTAAGAATCTTGTTTTGTTTAACAAGAATTTGGCTATTCCTATTGAGAAAAGCATCAAAGTCTATACTATATAACAAAGTTCACAGACCATAATAAAAATAAAACGGCTGCACCCGAAGGCACAGCCGTTGATCATCAAATATAAACCATATACTCAAACACTGTTTCTCTCGCCATACTTACGAAGCAGTTTTCAAGACCGAGCATTTTCTCAGCATCATTTGCGAAAACAGCTTTCTGATAACAACTGTCGGTCTGCTTCCAAAGTTCAACCTGGCGAGCGATAGCTTCACCGACTTTCAGCTCCATATCATCGAGGTACTGTATGATCATACCCTCATTGACGAGCCTGCGAAGTCTATCAGGGCAATGGCTGTCAGAGAAATGAAGATGATACCTGATGAAATCGATGTGGTAAGTCTTGCTCTCCTCGGTCTGCGTATCGGCGTTGAAGTGGGTGACGGTCAGTGTGTTGGTGTCCAGTCTCCACAGCGGAACGTATTTCTTTTTCAGTGGACTATATGCGGTCTGTTCGCTCTTGTATCTGCTCATAACTCACACCTCCTCATTTCCGCTGAAATAAGACAGCAGGCTTTCCTTGTTGACGAGATACTTGCCACGGACACCCTCACCTGTTCGGAACGCTTTGATCTTGCCTTGTGCTATCAGCATACGGATAGAATGCTCGGAGATACCTTCGATCAGCGCGGTACACTCCTTGATAGTCAGCATCTTGACCGACTGTGCAGGAGCTTTGACAGGCTTTGATGATGTTGCAGGCTGTTCCTGCACTTCTTCCTCGGCGGTCAGTTGAAGCAAGAGGTTAATGATTGTGTTTACGATCTCACGTTTTTCTGCTATTGTCATAATGATTTTCCTTTCGTGGGCGGAGTTCTCAAAGGCTCTCACCACAGTTCTCAAATTTAGTACAGAGATATGCAATAGCGTGGTCAATTAAGGTCAAGTAGTGGTCAACTTGGTTACAAGAGGACGGCAGAGACTTTGAAATCCAGCAGAACCGCAGTTCTTGTAACTCAATCCAAACGCCGTATTTACGGCACTTTTTGAAGAAAAGGATAATTTAAGTGAAGATGCCTGAATACCAGTTCTGGGTTAGCCGAACATTCGGGGTAAACTCAAAGAGATAATTTCATTCTCATTTATCAAACCGTTTCGCAGAAATGCGAAGCGGTTTTTTTATACCCGATCCTAACTGTCAAAATGCACAACCAAAACATCTGTTCGTTGTCAATTTAGCTGAATATCCTCCTGCTTATTGTAAATAACAATAAAATATGATATAATTATTACTGATAAATTAACTTTTAGGAGATAACTGCTATGACGAATGATTACATAAAACCGCCCGTTGAGATACGCTACAAAAATGAACTTGACGCCTTAAAAAGTGTTGATATTGGCAAAAAGCCTGAAAATTGGGTGCTGTCGCCAAAGGCTGTGCGAACATTTATATTAGGCGGAATCATCAAAACTGCCGATGGCAAAATGCAGATAAAGCGTAAATTCTATGGCAATGACGCACTTGTTGAGCGCTGTATAATCACTCTCGCTGGAAACCGTGGACTTATGCTGGTGGGTGAGCCAGGCACTGCTAAAACTATGCTCTCCGAGCTTCTCTCTGCTGCCTGCTGCGGCATAAGCACGAACACAGTTCAGGGTACGGCTGGAACTACCGAAGATATGATAAAATATAGCTGGAACTATGCCATGCTTCTTTCAAAAGGTCCTTGCCGTGAAGCACTTGTGCCTGCTCCACTGCTCATAGGCATGGAACAAGGCATTTTCGCACGATTTGAGGAAATAACTCGTACCCCTGCAGAAATCCAAGATAGCCTTATTTCTGTAATGAGCGACCAGATACTCAATATCCCCGAGCTTGAAAACGAAGGACTTGTTTTCGCCAAGCAAGGATTTAATATAATCGGTACTGCAAACACCCGTGATAAGGGCGTAAATGAAATGTCAGGTGCTTTGAAAAGGCGTTTCAATTTTGAGACTGTCGAGCCTGTTCGTGACGTAAGGCTCGAAAAAGAGATCATTATCCGTGAAGCACAAGACCTTGCAAAAACAGGTCATATCGACCAGCCTATAGACACCGACGCTGCTGAACTTCTTGCTGTCACATATCATGAGCTTCGTGAGGGCGTTACCTCAGAGGGAACAAAGCTTGAAAAACCAAACGCCGTTATGAGTACAGCCGAAGCTATATCCGTTTTCTATCAAACTATGAGCAGTGCATATTATTATGGTGACGGAAAAACTGATCTCAAAGAGCTTACGCAGAATCTTTTAGGAGCAGTTTGTAAGGAAAACAAAGACGACCTTGAAAAGCTCAAAAGCTATTTCAGGATCGCTGTTAAGGAGAAAAGTGCAAGTGAGGGAGGCATATGGACAGAATATCTGGATACAGCCAAGTATCTGAAATAATACCTTTTGACTATTCTCAGCCATTTCTGCTTTTTCCTGTAAGACACCACAGTCCTGTCTGCTCGTGGCAGCTCATCAGAACAATTAAAGAATATCAGCCCGATGTCATACTTATAGAGGGTCCTGAAAACGCCAATGATATGATAGGTGTGTTGACGGACGAGAGAACTAAGCTCCCTGCGGCTTTCTATTATTACTACAAGGACAGAAAAAAGCTCATCAGTGATGAAGCCGAGGACTATAAATGCTACTACCCTTTTATCTATGCTTCACCTGAGTACAATGCCCTGAAAACAGCCGCAGCCATGGATATAGAAGCACGCTTTATAGATCTTCCCTACAGCGAGATACTTATTACCACCGCAGAAAATAAAGGCCTGCGGAGTAATAAGGACAAACACAGCTACACTGATGACAGCAGACTTATATACAGCAAATTCTGCAAAAAGCTTTGCGAGAAAACAGATCTAAGGACCTTTGAAGAGTTCTGGGAGAAGTATTTTGAGATAGAGGGGCTCAGACTATCTGTACAAGATTTTGTACAGCAAATGTACACCTACTGTATTATCACACGAAATGACGAAACAGAAGATGATCTTGCGGCAGACGGCACTCTTGCAAGAGAAAACCATATGGCTCTGCGTATCAAAGAAGCACTTAAAGATAACAAAAAAATCCTTGCTGTAACAGGTGGATTCCACAGTTTGGGGCTTTATGAGCTTTTGAAAAGTGACAATATCCAAAAAGAAAAGCTTCACAAGCTCTCTCAAAAAGATGAGGGCTGTTTCCCCGTAGCTTATTCTTATGAAGCAGCAGACGCTCTCAGTGGATATGCCTCTGGTATCCAGCGTCCTTATTTTTATGATTGCGTGATGAACAAGCTAATCCACTGCGATGACCCGGCAGGTGTTTACAGCGACACAGTTCTTGACCTGCTCATAGGTACAGTGAGAGCCTGTGATAAACATGATATCCCAGTGTCAATGGCTGACGCTTCCGCAGCGCAGTCTATGATGAGTGGACTTGCCGCACTTCGTGGCTGTCATGAATGTGGACTTTACGAGCTTGAGGACGCCATAACCTCGTCATTTATCAAGGGAGAGAAAACAATATCCTCCGCCCTGCCTATCGACCTTATGCACAAACTTGCCACAGGCGACAAGACAGGTCATATAGGTGATATAAACCACGTTCCTCCTCTTATCGCTGATTTTGAAGAACAGTGCAAAAAGTTTCGACTTAAAATAAAAACAGTAACTCCTAATAAAGCGGAAGTTTCACTTTTTACCACTGCAAACGGCATGGAACTAAGCAGATTTTTCCACAGAATGGTGTTTCTAGGCACAGACTTTGCCCAGCGAACAAAAGGACCTGATTTACATAGGCGAAAAGACAGAAGCCGTGTCCGTGAAGAATGGGTATACAAAAAAGTTCCTGCCACAGACGTTGCACTCATAGACCATACTGCCGACGGCTTCACCATTGAAGAAGCCTGCCGCACCTGTGCTTCAAGAACACTTCGCCACGAAAAGCACTGTGATGTTGCGGCGCATATCCTTGTGGACTGCTTCCAAATGGGCTTAGAACTCTCTGATGATGACAAAGCTTGTGCCGAGAACATTCTTAACTCAGACGGTGACTTTTTCTCTGTAGGCAGAGGTCTAAGGCATTTTATAACTCTTATGGAACTCCAACAGCTTTATAATACCGAGTTTTCCGCCGCAGAAAATTGTGCAAAGCGGTGCATGACAAGGATAATCACAGCACTGCCTGATATGGCGTCGGTGAAAGACGACCACATTGCAGAATGTGCAGCGATAATGTACGCAATGCAGAAAGCTGTCACTGACGGCTTTAGAGAATATCGTCAGGACTATGAAAACGCCCTGCTTTCCCTCTGCGGCAAATCTGATAAAGACCCATTTGTTTACGGCACAGCACTTGGCATACTTTACGCCTTTGACCCCCACCGCCGCAAGCTTGCTGAACAGGCAATGTCAAGCTATCTCAAAGGCGACAGGAATGTTCAGATACAAGGAGCGGAGTTCCTTCACGGACTTTTCAATGCCGCCCGTGATATCATCATGACGGACGATTCTTTCATCAGAATGACAGACACGCTTATCTGCGGACTTGACTATGACGATTTTATAGAGATACTTCCCTCCATGAAGCTTGCTTTCAGTTGTTTCACTCCCTATGAAATACAGCAAACAGCCACCGCTGTCGCAAAGCTTTATGACGCTGACAGTGCTGAGCTTCTTGTGGAAAAACCTATAAACGAAAGGCTATATAGCTTCGGTGGGGAAATAGATAAAGAGATAGTCAAACTTTTGTCTGAGGAGGAAAAGCCATGACAGATGAAAACAAAGCCATATCCGTCAACCGCTGGCGGCTCGTGCTGGGCGGAATGTCTGACAAAAGCCTTTCCTTTACCGGTGACAAAGCAGAGATAATAACGTTTCAGGATATGGAAAAGCTACTCGATTATCTTTATAGCCGTGCGCAAGGTGACGATGTAAGGAACGAGAACAGCAGGCAAGGCGGTCAGGGTGGCAGTGTGCTGAACGCCGCAGAATGGATAACAAAAGTCAGAACGCTTTTTCCAAAGCAGACCGCCGATGTGCTTGAACGTCAAGCTTTGGAAAAGTTCAACATGACCGAGCTTCTTACCGATAAAAAGGTTCTTGAAGAAATGAAGCCTGATATAGCGCTGCTTAAAACTATCATTCAGCTCAAACATCTCATGAACGGCGAGGTGTTGCAGGCGGCTGTAAAAATAGCAAAACAGGTGGCAGACGATATCAAACAAAAGCTTGATATGACCATAAAGCGAAGCCTTACAGGCAGGCTTGATAAAAACACATCGTCAGTTATGAAATGCTCTGCAAACCTCGATTTCAAAAAGACTATCCGCCGAAACCTGAAAAACTATGACAAAGCAAGCAACCAGCTTATACTGAAAGATATCTATTTCAGTGGACGTGTGAAAAAGCATAACAAAAAGCGCATTATCATAGCCATAGACGAAAGCGGTTCAATGCTCGGTTCAGTCATCTATAGTGCAGTAATGGCGCAGATAATTTCCGAACTGCCATTTGCAGAGGTGAAGCTCATCATATTTGATACAAGCATCGTTGACCTCTCAGACCATGCAGACGACCCTGCTCAGACAATAATGAGCGTTCAGCTTGGGGGAGGAACAGATATTGCAAAAGCCCTAACCTACTGCGAAAGCCTTATCGTTACGCCACGTGACACTTGCGTTATCGTGGTAACAGACCTCTACGAGGGTGGCAGTGAAGCACAGCTTATGAACGTCAGCAAAAATATAATCACAAGCGGCGCACATCTCTCATTTCTTACCGCCCTTGATGAAAATGCCGACCCTGCCTATGACAAGGCGACAGGTCAGAAGCTTGCAGATATGGGCTCATTCGTTGGCGGTCTTACCCCTGATAAGCTTGGGGATTACATCGGAAAAATATTTGCATAGGAGATGACATCTTGGACGTGATCGATAAACAGCTTGGCATTGCAAACGAACAATCGCTTATTGAGCTTTCAAACAAGGGCATTTACAAACGTGCGTTGAAGGAATCCAGAAACATGACCCTTTCGGCTGAAAAAAGCCATGAATGTTACATAGTAAAATTAGACGGTGAAACCTGCATCATAAAATCACCTCTTGATGAAAGTCAATGCAGTTGTGTTTCAAGAGGAATGTGCAGGCACATTATCACAGCCATACTGCTTTTGAAAGCACAGCTTCCACAGTACGACGACGAGGATATCACTCCAGAGGTCATAACCTCCGAGCCTGAACAAGCAGAAATTGAACTTCCCGACCAACCTGAAATAAATTCACTTTCTAAGGATACCCAGAAAAAGATAAAAGGATGTGCCGAACAGTGCATAAAAATAATGTCCGGAATATTTACCAGAGGTCTTGTAAGAGCCGAAGAGAGCGACCCCTATAATTTTGAGCTTGCCGCAGTTTCCTGCCACGCTTTGAGAATGGCTGAGGCAGAAAGACAAATGCGTGAACTTGGCAGCCGACTTAAAGACTGTGTTTCAAGGCGAGCTTCATTCAGCCCGCAGGTATTCACTCACAAAATGTTTGAATATGCTGACAGCATGAACAAGCTTATAAAAGCCGACATCACAGAAGAAATGCTCGGCACCTTCCGCAGAGAATACACCGACTATGAGGGGGCGCTCCAACTCCTGCCTATAGGCACAAGAAATGTCAGTGGCGAATACACTGGCTGTATCTACTATTTTCTAAATAAAGACAGAACATCTCACCAGCGCTTTCTAACCTACAGCGATCTGCGCCCCACGTTCTATGAAAAAAAGTCAAGACGATTTGCCGAAAGCACAACTGTATGGGATCTTGACAGCTCTCTAAACAGCTATATGTGCACAGAGCTGAAGCTTAAAAACGCCAAGGTGAGCATGGGGCATTTGTCCTCATCGTCAAAGACCAACGCCATAGGCGCAGGTCCTGCACAGCTAAACTGTTTTGCCCTCCGTGAGCTTATTGTCAGCGATTTCAAAGAGCTTGCGGAAAAGATCTCCGCAAACAAAAGCGACGAAGAAACAGACCGACTTTATTTCGTTCACCCCAAAGAGTGCGTCGCTTCATATTTTGACAAGCACACTCAACAGCAAATATTCATTATAAAAGACGGCTGCGATAGACAAATATCAGTCACCGCAAAATACACAGCAGAAAATCGTGAATTTATTTCCACGCTTGAAACCATAGGTGGCAAAATGCTAAAAGAAAAGCACAAAAACTACGTCCTGCTGGCTCAGGGGTATATCGACCACGGCAGGCTAACGCTTTTCCCAATAGAGGTCTATGATTTTATTGATCCACCTGACAATGTTCCTGTACCTGTCGAGAATGATACAGACCAAGACTATGGAATGTGTAGTGAGCTTCTTGACGCCACCGAAGAAACCGATAAAAGGATAGTCACGGCAATGGAGTGCGGAATGAACTCTGTTATCGCAGACGAACACGTTCAAAGCATACGCCAATGCGGACTTGAAGAACTTGCAAAACGCTATGAATTCTTCACAAAGCTGTGCGAAAATGCAAGACACACCACCGCAGACAAAAGCCTTGATATCTTCACTGCCGCAGGCAACACAATGCGGTATATCAGACTTTGCACACAAAAATTAGCACTGTTCAGTGCGATAAATAATATGGAGGAGAAAAAATGATCTACAACGAAAGCACCAAAAGCTTTATAAAGCTTGAAACCGCCCTAAAGGAGCTTGGTTTTGACCAGCAGACCATAGACCTTGCCCTTGAATATCTTGACATTACAAAGCCAAGAAACAATGACCTGATGAGAAAAATTATAACAAGATACTATCCAAAACTCATGCAGTATAGTTATCGTGAAAAGCTTATCAAAGCTGTAAAAAGTGAGATATCAAATTCAGATAGTGAGGAGCTTAAAGACCGTTATATTATTTTCAGTTCAATGGCAACGGGTCCATATTTCCGATATATGACAGAAGCGCTGTCTGGCAATGCCTATATATATTCCGAAAACAAAGCCATGTATATGAAGCCGCTCACCGATTTTTATGGTGAGAACGCAGAAGCAGTCTGGATATCAACAGAGATATCACACAGATCAGATCAATCCATACACTACGTTTTCACTGTAAATCCTGTCTATTCTGCAGACGATGCCATAAGAACATTCAACTTCGTTAGCCCTGACGATATCATAGCACAGCTTCTCCTGTGCGTTTACGCATTGGACGCAACTGAACTGCCTAAAAAGAGCCTGCTCGGCAAAACAAAAATTCCTGATACAGCCGTAATTGCCATAAAAAAGCTTGCCGAAGTAGTCGAAAAAAAGCCCCAAACAACTACAGCCGTTTTCTGTCTTTTTCTTGCCGCATATGCAGAAGCGTCATATTTTGCAAAAGAATACCGTGCATTTTTCGATAAGAACATTGTGAAATACTGCGACGATCTTACCCAAGGGCTGATATATATGAAGCTTTCCACCAACAGGATATTCGACCTTATCGAAGCTCAACCACAGTGTCTTACAGATAGATACATTCTGCACTTTGTCAAATTACCTGACAAAAACGGAAACTACCCTGTGCAAATGGTAAAGCTCGCAAAAGATCACCCCGATATCTTCATACAAACAATGAAGAACGCTCGCTTTGATCTAGGCATAATAATGGAGAAAATGCTCAAAGCCACTGACCCGAATTATGATGCAAAGGCAGTAGGTCTTAAAGCCGCCCAGCAGGAACATATCTCAAAAAATATAGCCGAGCATTTCAAACACCGTGACGAGATATACGCATATATCACAGGCAAAGCCGAATTAGACACCATACTCCCTTTTGCAGACGAAGAATCCTGTAATGGCGGACATCAGAATATGAATTATGTTGGCGAATATGGCGAGGACGATTTTATAATCCGCTGTATCGCCGCCCTTTCCATAGGTGCTACAAAGGATACGAACGACCCGCTCAAGCTTATAGACAGAGAACTTCAACATGATACCGAGTTCACCGTCCGTGCAATGATAAAAGCAGGACTGCCTATTGAGATAATCATACGGGCACTGGGCTGGCAGACAGAGAACTCTTACTTCAAAGAGGATATTATCAAAAAGATCACGGCTATCATGCCTGAATTTAAAGACAAAGCCGCCATTATCGACGTAAGTAAAATGGCTGTGTCCAGCCGACTTTTGTATATAAGGCTTCTTGATATCACAGACAGCAACAAGTACAAAGACGAGTTTTTCAAACTTTGCGATGATAACAGCAAGGTGATAAAAGCAGAGCTTGTGAAAGTTATATCCGCCCACAAAGATTGGCACGATGATGTTTTCAAACTTCTTGCTCAGAAAAAATCAGCCAAGCGTGAAACTGCACTTATGATAATTGAAAATCAAGGTGCTGACGCCTACCGCACAGAGCTTGAAAAAGCCTATGCCACAGAAAAATCCGACAAACTCAAATCGAAAATATCTGCTCTTTTGGGCAGCGAAGCAAAGCCTGCCGAAATATCAGATGAAGACCTTGTGACTGCGCTCACCAAAGGCACAAAAAGCAAGAAAGTTCTCTGGCTTTTTGAACAGCCTTTTGCACCTATTCACTTCACCGATGATACAGTCGCAGAGGATATCTATTTGCAGGCTCTCCTACTTACATATGCAAACGCCGACGAAGGTACCCTCCCACCCGAGGGCAAGACACTTGCCCAGAAGCTCAAAGCTGACGAGCTTGAAACATTCGCCCTTGAAGTCCTGAGCCGCTGGCTTGAAAAAGGTGCAGAAGCGAAAACAAAGTGGACAATGTATTTTGCGGCCATTTACGGCGGTGATGAAGCAATAAATTGCCTGACGGATTACATAAAAGAATGGTCGAAACAGTCATTAAATATGCGTGTTGCCCTTGCGGTTAAAGCCGTCAATGCCGTAGCTCTGAACGGCAGTTCCTATGCACTTATGACTGTAGACAATATTTCAAGGAAATATAAGAGTCGTGCGGTCAGAGCTGCCGCAGTTGACGCACTTGCCAATGCCGCTAAACAGCTTGGCTTGACAACGCAGGAGCTTGCGGACAAGATAGTACCTGACATGGGCTTTGACGAGAAAATGTGCCGCACCTTTGATTTTGGAAGCAGAAAATTCTCCGTTTATCTCACTCCACAGCTTGATATAGAAATATTCGAGGGTGAGAAAAAGCTTAAAAATCTCCCTAAAATAGGCGTTAATGACGACCCTGCCCTCGCAGAAAAGGCTACTGCTGATTTCAAGGAAATGAAAAAACAAATGAAAACTGTTATTGGCGCACAGAAACAGCGTCTTGAATATGTGCTTATGCTTGACCGTAAGTGGACAGCAGAAGCTTGGAAAGCTCTCTTTGTAAAAAATCCTCTCATGCACTGCTTTGCGATAGGTCTTATATGGGGCATATACGAAAACGGTAGCCTTAAAACTGCGTTCCGTTATCTTGACGACGGCAGCTTTACAAACTCAAATGATGAGGAAATAATGCTGTCCGAGGGTATGCAGATAGGGCTTGTTCACCCGTTGGAGCTTACTGAACATGAAAAAGAAGCTTGGCTGGAACAGCTTGATGATTACGAGATAATACAGCCATTCGACCAGCTAAGAAGAAAGGTATACAAAGTAGCGGAAATCGATAAGAATAAGACCGCCTGCGAGATCTTCAAGAATACCGAGATAACGAACACCACTCTAGTCAACCGCATGACCAAAGCAGGCTGGTATAAAGGTCAGGCACAGGACGCAGGCTTTTTCTATGAGTTCATAAGAAATGATATCTCAGGCAAGGAGAAAGATCCCGACGGCAAGCTCGTCAACATAGGCATGACCGCTGAGCTTAAATTCTCAGGAACATACATCGGCTATTACGAGATAGAGGACGTGACCGTGGAAGAGCTTTACTTCCGACTTCCCGACGCTGCATCCAATGACAACATGAAACTTGGCGATGTCAATCCAAGATACTACAGCGAAGTTGTCTTACAACTTAAAAAAGCTATAAACAAGTAGGCATAACAAAAGGCAGTTCTGATTTTTTCAGAGCTGCCTTTTACTTATTTATTTTCCACAGGAAGTCCGTGATCTCCTGCAATGTGTCTGCCTGCCTTGTTCACACAATATATGCAAACAGGAACTATGTACAAACAAGCCGCTATCCATGCCGCCTGATCTGTGAAGCAGATTGCAAGATAACCGAATTTCGGCACAAATATCATACTTACAGAAATTCGAGCTATCATTTCCGTCACTCCTGAGAATATAGCAAGTCCAGAATATCCAAGACCCTGCGTACACATTCTGCAAGTGTTGAGTATACCTAGCGTCCAATAGAAAAAGCCTGCGTAGAAAAGATATTTGGCTGAAGCAGTAAGCACTGCTGCGTCTGACTTATTAACAAAGATAAGCGAAAGCTCTCTGCCGAAGAATATAAGTACAATACCGGCTATTACTCCATATGTCATGCCCACGCCAACTCCAATGCGTATACCCTTTTTGATACGCTTGAGATTTCCTGCACCGAGATTTTGGCTTGCAAAAACAGATGCACCTGTTGCAAAAGCGTCATAAGGACACATTGTGAACTGCTTTATCCTCGCCGCAGCAGTGAATCCTGACACATAAATGCTTCCAAGCTTATTGTTAGCCGACTGCATGACCATTGAACCGATAGCCGTTATGGAATATTGAAGTCCCATAGGAAAGCCCATTATTATAAGGTTCAGCACCGCAGGCTTTGACATCACTCTGTCCTCTTTGGTAAGTTTCAGCACGCTGACCTTTTTCATAATAAATACAGCACATAGTATTCCGCTTATCGCCTGCGCAACGACCGTAGCGATAGCCGCACCCATGCAGCCCCACCTGAACACGATAACACACACAAGGTCAAGTGCAATGTTCAAAACCGTTGATATAGCAAGAAAAACAAATGGCGTTTTGCTGTCACCAACAGAACGCAATACGCTTGAAAGCAGGTTATACAAAAGTGTGAACGGTATGCCAAGAAATATCACCAGAAGATATTTATATGCGTCATCAAAAATATTCGACGGAGTTGAAAGAAGCTTCAATATCTCACTACAAAGCACCGCACAAACTGTTGTCAACACAAACGCAGTAACGGCGGTTATAACAATAGAATTGTAAAAATACTGTTTCAGCTTTTTTATGTCCCCTGCTCCGAAATGTCTTGCAATAGGCACGCCGAAGCCGCAGGCTGTTCCCATGCAGAAACCAAGCACCAAAAACTGCACACTGCTTGAAGCTCCGACACTTGCAAGAGCGTCAGAACCAAGAAATCTTCCCACGATGGCAGCGTCAATAAGATTGTATGTCTGCTGCAACAAATTTCCTAAAAGCAGAGGAAGCGCAAAGCTCATTATAAGCTTGAACGGACTGCCCGTTGTCATGTTTTTTGTCATTACTTTTCCTCCAAAAATCTAACTATTACATTTATCATCTTTAATTTTTACTATCACATTCTATCATCAATATATGAAAAAATCTATAACACAAATTAAATTTACTTTTGTGATTTTAAACAAATATAATAACAAAAAACATACACATTGCACATAAAAAAGGCAAGCATATTTCAGCCTGCCTTTGTGTAGCTTACGCTTTATACGTTAAATCTGAACAGAACGATATCGCCGTCCTGCATAACGTAATCCTTACCCTCAAGACGAACAAGACCCTTTTCCTTAGCCGCCGTCATAGAGCCACAGCTCATAAGATCGTCAAATGAAACAACTTCAGCTCTGATGAAGCCCTTTTCAAAGTCAGTGTGTATCTTTCCTGCCGCCTGTGGAGCTTTAGTGCCCTTTTTGATAGTCCAAGCTCTTACCTCAGGTTCGCCTGCTGTCAGGTATGAAATAAGACCAAGAAGCGAATAGCCCTCCTTGATTATTCTGTTAAGACCTGAAGTTTCAAGACCGAGGTCTGCAAGGAACATTTCCTTGTCCTCATCGTCCATGTCAGATATCTCAGCCTCTATCTGCGCACATATAGGGAACACAGCCGAGCCTTCGGCTTTTGCGATCTCGCAAACTTCCTTGTAATGCTCGTTGCTTTCGATATTGTTTCTGAAATCATCTTCGCAAAGGTTAGCCGCATAGATAACAGGCTTAAGTGAAAGAAGCGGTGTTTCTTTAAGTATCTCCAGCTCGTCCTCTGTCATGTCATAAGAACGTGCAGGCTTGCCGCTTTCAAGATGCTCTTTGAGCTTTTCAAGGAACTCTACAGCAGAAGCAAGAGATTTGTCGCCCTTCATTGCCTTTTTAGTTCTGTCAAGCTTTCTCTCGATAAGCTCAACGTCAGAGAAAATAAGCTCCAAATCTATAGTTTCAATATCTCTTCGAGGATTGATAGAGCCGTCAACATGAATGATATTAGGATCATCAAAACATCTTACAACGTGAACGATAGCGTCCACCTCTCTTATGTTTGAAAGAAATTTGTTTCCAAGTCCCTCGCCCTTTGAAGCACCCTTTACAAGACCTGCAATGTCAACAAATTCAAGTGTTGCAGGAGTAAACTTTACAGGGTGATACATCTCAGCCAGCTTGTCAAGTCTTTCATCAGGCACCGAAACAATGCCCACATTCGGTTCGATCGTGCAAAACGGATAGTTCGCAGATTCTGCACCCGCATTTGTGAGTGCATTAAAAAGTGTTGATTTTCCTACGTTAGGAAGTCCTACCATGCCAAGTTTCATATCAATATACGCCTTTCGTTAAAATTTTACGCCATCATGGTCAAAATCATCTTCATCATCATCAAAGTTATAATCATCATAATACTCTTCAGGGTCAAAATGATCGTTACAGCCACCCTTGTCTATCTTGTTGTTACAACCGATAGTAACGCCTTTCTTGATAGGCGAAACAAACAGACCAATTATAACGCCAAGGAGAAAAAGTGCAAGACCTTTCCAAAAATAGCTTACTGTGCAGTTATTTTCAGTATCGCAGTTTTCTTCAAAAATATCCATAATAATACCTCCGTCTATTCTACTGATTTTAAAGATTCTACCATATCTATCTTTTTAAGCTTGAAATGAAGAACCAAATTAACTATAAATGCAAATGCCAATGTGAGCAATGCACCAAGCACATACGCCCACCAAACAAGCTGTCTGTTGAACAGCACAAGGTCGACCTCAGAAGTTATCACAACAAAATAGTGCAATATCTTTCCTGCCGCAAGACCCACGATAATGCCCACAAGCGTCGATATCAGATTTTCTCTGTAAATATACGCTGAAGTCTCTCCGTCATAGAATCCAAGCACTTTTATTGTCGCTATCTCACGAACACGCTCAGTTATGTTTATGTTGGCCAAATTGTAAAGCACCACAAACGCCAAGCCTCCCGCACAAACGATGAGCAAAATAACGATAGCGTCAAGGCTGTCCACAGAATTAAGGAAACCTCTGCTTGAATCATTTTTAAAGCTTATTCCATAAAACTCGTCATTTGAAATAAGCTGTTCCTTGAAAGAGTTTTCATCAGTGTCTTTCTTTAGGTCAATAAAAGAAAGATTATAAACAGGCTTCTCACCGTATACACTTTCAAAATCATCAGGAGTGATGTAAATATAATGCAAAGCATAGTTCTTGCTTACTCCGCCTATCTTGAACTCTTTCTCCTCATGACCACTGAGCTTTATAGTAATAGTGTCACCCGTTTTCAGATCAAGAAGCTTTGCAAGCTTTTGTGTTATGATAACAGAACCGCTTTTCACTTTAAGGTTTGATCCATTCTCAGCAGATACAAGATCGATATAATCTCCCATATTTTCAGGAGCTTTCGGCACGATCATAGAAACAGACTGGTTTTCACTTTCATTTTCTGCAATGCCATCTGTACTCTGCATAAGCATAGATTTGTCTACCTGTGCGATACTGCTTATCTTGTCCTCCAACTGTTTCTCGTCAAAATCGGCTGAATTAAGTACCGCAATACCATCATACAGAAATATCTCATTGAATTGCTTTTCGGCAATAGTCTTTATAGAATATTTCAAACCAAAACCTGTGACTATCAGCGCCGTACAGCCTGCCACTCCCACGATTGTCATAAAGAAACGCTTTTTATATCTCAGCAAATTTCTCACAGTGACCTTTGCAAGAAAGTCAAGCCGATTCCATATAAGATCCACACGCTCCAGCAAAACACGCCTGCCATTCTGCGGTGGCTTTGGACGCATAAGCTGTGACGGCTGTGACTTAAGCTCTTTGATACAAGCGTAAAGCACCGCCGAGCAAGTGCAAATAACCGACACCACCAAGCAAAGCACCATATAAACAGGCTTAAACGGTGTGTCAATATCAGGAATGTTATATAAAATATTATAGCAGCTATAAATTATCTTCGGAAAGATCTGCAATCCAACAACAACGCCTATGCAGCTTCCTGCTGATGCCGCTGTTGCTGCATAGAAAAGGTACTTTCCGGCTATTCTTGCCCCACTGTATCCTAAAGCCTTGTATGTACCTATCTGCGTTCTCTGTTCCTCTACCATTCTAGTCATTGTGGTCAGGCATACAAGCGCCGCCACAAGAATAAAGAACACAGGAAACACCTTTGCAATAGAGTCGACCTTCTGAGCGTCCCCATAAAAGGAACTATAATCAGAGCTAGCCTCAAATCTGTCATACTGATAGAATGCAGGCGTTTTAACGGCTTCAAGTTCTTTTTTCGCTCCGGCTATCTCATCTTCTGCCGCCGCAAGCTGACCATTATATTCATCAAAAGCCGCCGTACTTCCTGTCTTTTTGTCTTCAAGAAGCTTTCCTGCCACTTCTTCAAGCTGTTGTGCTTTTAAAAGCTGTGACCTTGCCAGATACTTTGCACTAGAACCACTCTGTTCAGCCTTATCATAAGCCTCCTGAGCTTCCTCTACCGACTTCTGCGCCGTTGCTAAAAGCTCCGTAAGCTGATTTTCGTCGCAGGCAAGCGCCTGTTTCAAGATGTCAACTTTCTCCTGAGCGACATCAATACTGTCCTGAGCGTCACTGCTTAGTTTTTCAAACCTTGCGTTCACACTGTCCTCAAAAAACTCCATCGCCTGAACGCTCTTATCTTTCACAGCCTGCTTGTACTCGTCGGAAAACGGGTCAAGGTCGTCAGTGCCTTTGAATTTCACATAAAGCTCAGTGTAATAATCGCACACAAACTCGCTCTCAGGCACAAAAACGTTGCTTACCACAGTTCCGTTGCCCACTGTGGTCGCATCACGCTCATAGCCGATATAAAGCGGTGAAGCCACAATACCAACTATCTTGTATGTGTCAGTTGCCAAAGTATCAGTTATATTTTTTGACGAGTCAGGCTCGTTGATCTTTATCTCTCCGCCCACCTTAAAGGTGTTAGGCGAACTCATTTTTACCTCTACTGCGCACTCGCCTTTTTTTTCAGGAAGCCTGCCCTCTAGTAAAACAGGCTTATCAAGATTATTAGGGCTGTTCTCATCAACAACGTCGTTAAAGGACATGAATTTCAGCACAAGGTTTTGATTTTCATGATAGTAGAAAACGTCCTTAGAATATCCCGCCATAACGCCCTCAACGTTCTCTGCCTTTTTCACAGCCTCAACGTCCTCAGACTTAACGCCTATAGACGACATTAACTTAATATCCATAAGTCTGTTATCACTGAAATATTTCTCCGCCGTGTCTATCATATCAGGCATAGTCGCCTTGATACCAGAAAAAAATCCACAGCCAAGAAGAACTATCAGAAAAATAGAGAGAAATCTGCCCAACGAGTGCCTTATCTCTCTGACAGTATCCTTTTTCAATGCACTTTTCATGACAGACCTCCCCATTGTAATATCAATCTTCCCCGTCACTATCCGAAAAATCATCAAGACCTATCCTGCCCGATAGAATAAAATAAACAATCGCTGCAAGGACAAAAACGACAGGAGCAAAAATTATAATAGCTTTTTTAGCCCACTCAACCCCCAACGCTCCCACAAGCATAAGACCCAGCACTCCTGATATATCAAAAAACAAGATACAAAAATACGTCCTAAGTGCCGATACCGCAGGTGCAGTGTCCCCATCGGGGTCAGCTTTATCACTGAAAATATTTATCCTGCCTGCTGAAAACACAAGCAGAATAAACACCGCCATAGCAAGAAGACTCAGCACAAGATCCACCACATAAGGCTTTGTCCTGCCTGCCGTCATGCCCACTATCAGCACAAAGCAATCACACCCCATGCAGAACATTAGAGCCGCCGTATTTACCACCGTAAGCACAAGCTGAAAAGGCGTAAAAGGAACTTTTTTCATTTTATCTTAATCGCCGAACATTTCCTTAGAAAGCTTGCCAAGCTTCTCACAGCCGTCGATTATCTGTTTGTCTGTAGGAGTTGAGAAGTTCAATCTGAATGAAGCTGTCTTGTCAGACTCGCTTACCATGAAAGCATTGCCCGGAACAACGGCTACCTTATATTCTGCAACAGCCTTTTTGCAGAAACCAGTCATGTCACTGCCCTCCGGAAGAGTACACCAAATGAACAGACCGCCCTCAGGTCTTGTGAACTTGATCTGTGAAGAGAAATTCTTCTCGATCTGCTCTATCATAAGTTCGAGCTTATGCTTGTAGATCACTCTCAGCGAGGCAAGATGTGCTTCGATATCATTGTCCTTCATGAAGTTGTAAGCCAGCATCTGCGCCCAGATGTTTGTATGTACATCAGCCACCTGCTTGCATACAACTATCTTTCCGATTATCTCCTTTGGAGCAGAAATGTATCCAACTCTGATACCAGGAGCAAGTATCTTCGAGAATGTTCTTGAATACATAACAAGACCGTCCTTGTCCATGCTCTTGATAGACGGGATAGCATCACCCTTTATTCTCAGGTCGCCGTATGGGTTATCTTCAAGTATCATAACACTGTACTTCTTAGCAAGCTCGTAGATAGCCTTTCTCTTTTCAAGAGAAGTTGTAAGACCAGTAGGGTTCTGGAAGTTAGAAATGATGTAGAATACCTTTACCTTGCCTGTAGCGAAAGCTTCTTCAAGCTCTTTCAGATCAACTCCGTCTTCATGAAGCGTGATACCCTTAAGCTCAACATTGTAAGACTTAAACGCATTAAGTGAGCCTATAAAGCTTGGAGCTTCACAGCAAAGAACGTCGCCTGGGTCGCAGAGAACTTTACAAGCAAGCTCGTTAGCCTGCTGAGCACCGCTTGTGATGATAAGATCATCTCTCTCAGGGTCAAATTCACCCTTCTTTTCAAGCTCTTTCTTAAGAAGATCTCTCAGAGGAGTGTATCCCTCTGTAAGGCTGTACTGGAGTGCGCCAATAGGATTTTCCTTGAATATCTCTTCTGATATTCTATTAAGCTCATCCACAGGGAATGCCTCAGGAGAAGGATTGCCTGCCGCAAATGAAATTACCTCTGGGTCAGAAGTAAATTTAAGTATCTCTCTGATAGCAGAAGCCTGCAAATGAGAAACCTTTTCTGAAAACTTATAAGTCATAACTTTTTTACCTCTTTTTCTTAAAAATACATAATATGATTATATCACATTTTTCCTATAAAATAAAGTGTTTACGCAAACTTTTTTTAGTATTAGCACCCTAAGCTCTATTTTTGTGCAATTTAAACAACTGCATATCCACCTGACATATGGACAAACCGTAATAAAACCCACCATAAAAGCATAAGATCATATAAAAACAAGTCAGAAAGCAGGTTGACAGATGAAAAGACAAGGCTTTATAAAAAGCTCAGCAATATTGCTTGCAATGGTTCTGATAACAAAAATTCTGGGACTTCTCTATAAGATACCTCTTACCAATCTTCTGGGCGGCACAGGCATGGGATATTTCGCTTCAGCATTCTCAGTTTTCACACCAGTTTTCGCCATAGTCGTTTCAGGTATCCCCTCCACCATGGCTCGTCTCACCGCTGAAAACTATGCCCTTGAACGCTTTTCAAATATGCGTCATACCAAGCGAACTGCATTTTTTCTTTTCACGATCATCAGCGCAGCCGCTGCTGCAGTAATGATACTCACCTCAGATTTTCTGTCACGCAATGTAGTCGGCGAGCCAAGTACAAAATATGCTCTCATGTGCGTTGCCCCATCTATTATTTTCTGTACCATTATGTCAGTGGAACGCGGTTACTGTGAGGGCTTGCAGAATATGATACCGACCGCTGTATCAGAAGTGATAGAAACCCTTTTCAAGCTTATCCTCGGTCTTGGTTTCGCATACGGACTAATGTATCATATCTCCGATATGTATGATAAAACAGGCATGATATTCGGCACAGCCTATGAAAACTCACGCCAGGCAGCCTCCGCCGCACTTCCATTTATAGCTGCCGCAGCTATCCTAGGTTCGTCCATAGCCTCTGCGATCGCCTGCCTGTATATTCTCATATCAGGCAAGATCAAAGGCGACAGCGTAACAAAGCAAATGCTTCAAAGAGATACCATAACAGACCCCACAGGAGCAACAGCCAAAAAGCTTGTCGTCTGCTGTCTTCCGATCGCACTTATCTCAGTGATAATTACCTTTGCCAACATGATAGATATGCTCACTGTCAATCCGTGTATCAAAGCCGCCATGAAAGCTTCTCCACACACATTTGACAGCCTGCTTTCTGACAAGCTCACCGCCGATATGCTCCCGAACTTCATTTACGGCTCTTACATAGGACTTGCCGTAACAGTTTTCGGTCTTGTTCCGACCATCACCGCAATGTTTGGCAAAAGCATACTCCCCTCACTTGCCGAAAGCTGTGCCAAAAACGATAAAAAAGCCATGCAGTCAGGCCTTACAAAAATGCTCATCGTCACCAGTATCATAGCCATACCCGCAGGCATGGGCATAGCAGTTTTGTCAGAACCTATCCTGCGTTTTCTTTTTGGAGGCCGTGAAACTGAGATACAAGTCTGCATAATGCCAATGTCCATACTAGGAATAGCAGTAATATTCCTTGCCATAGCCACACCATGCTTTTCTATCCTGCAAACCCTCGGAAAACCTCACAAAGCCATAATAATTATGTTAGCAGGTGGAATTATCAAGCTATTTCTGAACATTATACTTATAAGACAGCCCATAATAAATATATCAGGAGCAGCTATTTCTACTCTTGTATCAGAGGTTTTCATATGCGTACTATCCGTACGCTCAGTTTGCAAAATGACGGATCTAAAACCAAAAGTGAGCGAAATTTTCGTAAAGCCCACCTACGCCGCTATCATGTGCAGTGTGACAGCCGTTTTGTCACACGAAACACTTACGAAAATAGCCCATTTGCAAATAAATCATAGATTTGTGACCCTTTTTTCTATAGGAATTGGTAGCACAATGTACTTTTTTTGTTTATATTTATTGTGCGAAACGCCGAAAAATATTGTAAATTACATATTTTCAAAAAAAAATCCGCAAAACCCTTGAAATTTTGAGCAAAATGGTTTATTATTAATAAGCACCCTTTTGGAAAGGTAATGATGTAATGAGCGATAAAATTAAGGAATTGCTTGCTAAAGACAGCTTTGATATCAATGATCTTGCGGATATCGTGATGATTCTCAGAAGTGAGAACGGCTGCCCGTGGGATAAGGTCCAGACCCATAAGTCTATCAAGAAAGATTTTCTTGAAGAAGTCTATGAGGTCATGGAGGCTATCGACTGTGACTCTCCTGAAATGATGAGAGAAGAACTTGGCGACGTTCTTTTGCAGGTGGTTTTCCATACAGTTATCGAGACTGAAAACAACAATTTCAGACTTGACGATGTGATAACTGATATTTGTAAAAAGCTTATCATCAGACACCCACACGTTTTCGGAAGCGTAGAAGCTGACAACGTTGAAACAGTGCTTAAAAATTGGGACACTATCAAGAAAGAAACCAAAGGACAGGAAACTTATTCTGATACCCTTAAAAGCGTTCCAAAGAACTTTCCTGCACTTATGAGAGCTCAGAAGTTAAGCAAACGTGCAGCAAGAGCAGGTATTGAGTATGACAATGCTCATGATATCAGCGCACTTGAAAATGCTGTTAAGGCTCTTGAAAACAGTGCTGACAGTGATAAAGCCGTAGTTGCAAAACAGCTTGGTGAGATAATGTTCACTTGTGCTTCACTTGCAAGAAAGCTTGACCTTGATGCTGAAGAAGTGCTGACGGATACAAATAATAATTATATCGAAAAGTTTGAGAAAACAGAAAATGCTGTAAGGCAAAACGGGCAGGATATGACCGCCCTGAGCATAAATGAGCTTGACGCTTATTGGCGAGAGCAAAATGAATGAATAACTTTATTCGTTAAAAATAATTTGGAGGTAAAAACAATGACAAAGGCAGAACTGATCAATCTTATCGCAGAAAAGGGCGATTATTCAAAGAAGGACGCTGAGAAGGCACTTACAACTGTTATTGATTCTGTATCAGAGACACTTGCTAACGGCGAGAAGATCTCACTGGTAGGTTTCGGTACATTCGAGGTTAGAGAGAGAGCTGAAAAGACAGCTATCAATCCTCGTACAAAGGAGCAGATCACTGTTGCAGCTAAGAAAGTTCCTGCATTCAAGGCAGGCAAGGCTCTTAAGGACGCTGTAAACAAGTAATCTAAAGCTTATGCCACTCAGACCTAGCCTGCGGGTTAGGTCTTTTTTACTACAAAGGAGGAAAATATGCGGCTTGATAAATACCTGAAAGTCACAAGACTTATTAAACGACGTACCATTGCAAACGAAGCTTGCGATGCAGGCAAGGTGCTTGTGAACGATAAGATTGCAAGAGCTTCATATGACGTGAAAGTTGGCGACATTATCACCATAAATATGGGTCAGAAGCCTGTCAAGGTGGAAGTTCTCAATGTCACCGAGTATGTAAAAAAAGAAGAAGCAGCCGAGAATTATCGTGTTATCAGCTAAAAAAAGAGGACCGCTCAATGCGATCCTCTTAATTTTTTATCTATTATGCATTTGCACTCAGATCATAATCTGACATATCAATATCAGAGAAATCGTAGTCATCATAATCATCATAATCACCATAGTCATCATAATCTGACTCAAGATCACCCTCTGCATTTACAAGCATATTGTAGACCTCGTCACCAAGAACTTTCTTTACATTAGCAACAAATCCATCACTGTCACAGCCTGCAAGGTATGTATTCATCTGATCGTCATTTGTCATGTCATAGATCTTGTCGCCTGACGGAACAGTGATGTCAGAAGCCTCTGTCTTATTTCCTGTAACTGCCATTGTAACAAACTGCTTGCCATTCATGCCAAACTCAACAGAAAGGTCAAGCTTGTCAGCAGTTGAAGCAGAAGCAAGCTCTACCCAGCCTGATACAGCCTGAGAATCAGATGTACCATTCACATCAAATCTGATAGTACCTGAGAATGCGTCACCCTCTTCTTTAAGGTCTTTGAGAGTCACCTCAGCTTCCATTGTGTCAAAGTTTATGCTTGGTGAAGCCGCCATAGTAGGCTCAAGGGAAAGTCCACCGTCAGCAGAAGTCTTGTCAGCGTCTATATCTGAATCAGACGCAGTTTCCATTTTCATTGTGAACTTGCCATTTGTAACACCGTCAACAGTATTTGCAGAACCCTTGAATGATGCACTGCCCTCATCGCTCATGTTAAGGCTAAAATCAACAGCCACAACGTCGTCCTTAAGAATGGTGTAAAGAGTTGCACCCTCGCCGTCTTTTTCAAAGCTAAAGCCCGCAAGATCGTCACCGCTGTAGTAAGCGCTAAATGTTGCAGTTTCGTCAAGATTATCACTTGCAAAAAGTGAATCCATAGAATCAGCATACTGTGAGATTATCTCATCATATGACATACCAAGCTCGTCAGCAACGCCTGCCTTGCTGAACATATCTTTAAGCGTAGCGTCGTCCTTAGCCTTGTCAAGAACAGCCTTAAAGGCAGCCTTTACATCATTGCCTGAGATAGTGTATTCCTTAGTTGTATAGCTGTACTCGTTTCCGTCAATGTCACCGGTCTTTTTCTCGCCGTCAACAGGCTTAGGGAAAGAGTCCTCCATAACCTTCTTGTATTCCTCCAGATCCTTTTCAAGTGCGTCAGTATCAAAATCAACATCAGCGCCCTCAGCAGAATCAAAGAGAGAATCAAGGTCAATGCCCTGTGAAGAAAGCTCACTGCCTACCTTGTCTTTAAGGCTGTCAACATTAACCATAAGATAAGCGTCAGAAAGCTCAGGTATCTGAACATAAGCCGACTTGTTATCTCTGGAATATATAGCATTAGCAGACACAAGATTATTTCCGCCATATGTCAGCGAAACATCTGCTGCAGTGTTGCTTCCCTTCTGCTTTGTAACAGTTGTCACAGAGATAGGCTGTAAGCTAACGCCTGCCTGCTCTGTGAAGCCCTCACCGAATGAAACAGTAGCCGTTGCATTGTAAGCAAAATCAAGTTCGCCCTTGATAGCCTTTTCAGCCGTGCCAAGAGTGTTGTTTATATTATCTGCCACCTGAGTAAGCTTAGCCTTGCCACCCTCAGTTTTACCATCATTACTGTCTTTATTTACAAAATAATAGCCAAGACCTGAACCAACTATGCTAAGACCCAAAACGCCTGCCAATACAGGTGTAAGCACCTTATTTTTTACCATTTTATTTCCTCCTTAAAGAAACTCATGTTTCTGCTCGTATTTAAAATATAACATACTTTTAACAATTTGTCAATAGACTAATATATTACAAATCAGCTACAAATGTCCCTAAAATAACAAAAAGAGAGGCACAAGGCCTCTCTTCATCATATTCTCTTATCAGCCAAACTCAAATCCGCCAGCCCTCATTCTGTCGATAAATTCCCCAAGAATATCCGTATTGGTTTTCGATACCGAGTGAAGCAAATAAATAGCCCCCGGGTGAGCCGCATTCACAAGCTTTTCAAGTGCCTGCCCCTCATCAGGCTGATTGTTCACGTCCCAATCAGCGTAAGCAAAGCTCCAAAGCTCAGTCTCATAACCGCAGTTTGCCGTCACTCCAAGAGAGAACTCCGAAAACTCGCCCATAGGCGGTCTGAACACTGTCATGGTATAATCGTAGTTATCCTCCATATACTTATGGAAATCCTTTATCTCCGACTCACATTCCGCCTGTCCAAGGGTCGGCATAGAATAATGGTGTACCGAATGATTTCCCACAATATGCCCCTCGTCTATCATACGCTTCACAAGTTCAGGATTTTTCTCTGCATAATCCTGCAAAAGAAAAAACGTCGCCTTGACCTTTTTCTCTTTCAGCACATCGAGGATCTTTTCAGTGTATCCGTTCTCATACCCCTGATCGAAGGTCAGATATATCTTGTCATCATTATTTATAGCCTTTGCGTTAAGCTTGCCGTATTGTGCATTAAAATCAAGCGCACCAGTCGTCCTGTTCTTTTCGTCCACAAGAACGCCTTGACCATATCCGACCTTGTCATGTGAAAGCCCCGAAAGATCTATCTTTTCCTTTGCGGTTTTCTTTCCCACGGCCACAGGCTCGATGACCGCCGAGCTTGTTCCCTCTGATGAATTTTCCTCACGCACTATCACTGTCCTGCCACAAGCACTGAGCGCTACAACTGCACAAATAAGTGCCATGCAATTTCTTATCTTCATATGAAGCCCTCCGTTTTCTTATCATCTTATACTATTATGTTCAGAAAACGGCTTTATACAAAAAATCGTTTCAGGTAAATTCTGACGTGAAACAAAAAAGGCGGTAAAAACTACCGCCTTTAAATATCAGTTATGACTCAAGATAGGACTTCACCAATGCCTGCAAAAGTTCATCTCTGTCAATATGACGAATAAGACTTCTGGCATTATTGTATGTTGTTATGTAGGTCGGGTCCTCAGAAAGAATATAACCTACGATCTGATTAATAGGATTATAGCCCTTCTCTTTCAGAGCGTCATATATAATTGTAAGTGTCTTTTTCAGCTCAGCCTCCTTGTCGTGCTGTACTGAAAATTCCATAGTTTGTTCGTGCATTATGCTCAGCCCCTTTGCAATGTATTAATATCAGCAATACGCCTGATATTATTATACTCCATTTGTTTCAAAATAACAAGTCCAAAAGCAAAATTTATGCACATTATACAAATCAAGCACTATATTTTTTACATTCTGAGTTCAGCACCGATAGCCTTGAGAGCTTCAAGAACTTTCTTCATAGCCTTGTCAGCCTGCTCGTCAGTAAGCGTGCCGTCATGTGAACGCATTGAAATGGAGTATGAAACAGACTTCTTGCCCTTTTCGATCTGCTCGCCCTTGTAAACGTCAAAAAGCGTTACCTTTTCAAGTATCGAGCCAACAGCCTTGCTTATAGTCTTTTCAAGAAGGGCCGCAGGGATATCGTCATCACAAACGATAGACAGATCTCTTGTTGTGGCAGGATACTTAGGCAGTGGCTTATATGTCTTCTGAGCAACACAGCTTGCCATAAGCTCAGGAACATTTATCTTGCCCACATAAGCTCTTGCGTCAATGCCGTAGTTCTCCAGAACTCTCGGGTGAAGCTCGCCAAAAATGCCGATCTCCTCACCATTTACTTTAACGACAGCAACTCTTCCCGGGTGGAAAGCGTAGAACTCGTCAAAGCTACATTCAGCAGTAGCCTTTTCAAATTCAACTTTCTGTGCGCCAAGCTTAGAGAGCAGACCCTCGACAAAACCCTTGATGTCATAGAAATCAGCCTTCGTCTCAGTGTCATAGAAACCAAAACCAAGTCTTTCAGGCTCGTTAGGAAGCACCTCTCCCTCAACTGGTATATACTCGTTTCCTCTCTCAAAGATATAGCACTCAGGGTTGCGGTAACTGTAGTTTCTTGCAAGCACTTCACATACAGACGGAATGATAGTCGTTCTCATAACGCTGGTGTCCTCGCCAAGAGGGTTTGTGATAACAACTGTCTTTCTCAGTTTTGAATCAGCAGGAAGATTTATCTTGTCAAAATACTTAGGCGAAATGAATGAGAATGTAGATATCTCGTTAAGACCCATAGCGAGCATAGATCTCTGTATATGTCTGTCAAACTTCTGCGCCTCGGTGAGCTTAGCCTGTGCAACGCCTCTAACGATAGTGTTTGGGATCTTGTTGTAGCCGTAAAGTCTAGCAACTTCCTCTGCCACGTCAGCCTTGCAGGCAATGTCCACTCTGTACCATGGTGAAACTACCTTGCCGTCCTTTATCTCAAAGCCAAGCCTTGTGAGATATTCAACCATGTCGCTCTCAGGTATTTCAGTACCAAGGAACTTATTTATCCACTCAGGGTCAAAATCCACCGTCTTAGGTGTTTCGTCCTCATAGTTCTCATCAATGTAAGTCTTTACGACCTCGCCAGCACCAAGCTCCTCAACAAGCTGGAAAGCTCTCATAAGAGCCTCGTAGCACTCGTGTGGGTCAAGACCCTTTTCATATCTTGCAGAAGCGTCAGTTCTCATGCCAAGCTTCTTGGCTGTAGTTCTTACGCTTGCGCCGTCAAAGCAAGCAGACTCAAATACAACAGTAGTTGTATCGTCCATGATGCCGCTGTATTCGCCGCCCATAACGCCTGCAACTGCAACCGGCTTTTCAGCGTCAGCAATGACCAGCATCTCTTCTGAAAGCTCTCTTACCTCGCCGTCAAGAGTTGTGATAGTTTCTCCTGCCTTAGCGTTTCTGATGTTGATAGATGCGTCCTTAACATATCTCAGGTCAAAAGCGTGCATCGGTCTGCCGTATTCAAGCATAACATAGTTTGTGATATCAACAAAGTTGTTGATAGGTCTAACGCCGCAGCCTCTGAGTCTTTCTCTCATCCAACGAGGTGACGGACCTATCTTTACATTCTTTACGATACCGGCCATGTATCTCTTGCAAAGGTCAGTGTTGTGTATCTTTACCTTGAGCATATCGTTGATATCTCCATCAATGCCCTTGAACTCAGGCTTCTTGACTTTCAGCTCAGTGCCGAAAGTAGCCGCAGTTTCTCTTGCAAGACCGATAACAGAAAGACAGTCAGGTCTGTTTGAAGTTATCTCAAACTCAACTGTCGTATCATTATATCCTATAGCCTCATGGATGTCCTTGCCTACTGTTTTGTCGCAGTCATCGCCAAGAATGAAAATTCCGTCCTCTATAGCATATGGGAAATCGTGAACAGAAAGTCCAAGCTCGCCCAGAGAGCAAAGCATACCATTAGAAGCAACGCCTCTCAGCTTGCCCTTTGTTATCTTCACCTGCTTGCCCTCGTGAAGTACAGATGACTTGTGCTTTGCAACTGGCACAAAATCGCCCTCGTGAACGTTCTGAGCGCCTGTAACTATCTGAACAGGCTCGTCCTCTCCCACGTCTACCTTAGTGATGAACATATGGTCAGAGTCAGGGTGACGCTCCATAGAAACTACCTTGCCCACAACAACGTTAGAAATATCCTTGCCCTCCTGCTCAAAGCACTCTACCTTTGAGCCTGAAAGCGTCAGAGCGGAAACAAAATCCTTTATCGGCATATCGCAGTCTACATAGTCTGCAAGCCATTTCATTGACAAATCCATTTATTATTCCTCCGTAATCTTATCATTTACCGCAGTTTTGTATCTTCTCGTCCAAGTCCTTTAAAAACAGCGGTCTGTAAATGTAAAAATCCTTCCACCGCTTTATGTTCACAGTATATTTTATCCCGAAATTATCAGTTATCTCAGCTTTCATACTGTCATTGACACCATTCGTGCTGTGAACTATGGTCTTGAACTCTCTAATATCCGTATATTTTATAAGCAGTTTAGCCTTAGGCACATACATATATCTGTCAAGTAGATAAAAGGTCTTGTATTTGAACTCGCTTCCCTCTATCTCGCTTTCCAAAGCCAGCATATCCTGAGCGTCAAATTGCTCCAGTCTTGCAAGGTTTCCTCTGTATTGTTTTACCTGCCTTTTAAATCCTCTTATTCCGATAAAAAGCAGGATACCCAGAAAAATCATCAGAAACCCACATAGCATGAGCATATCCCATGCACTCTGCTGTTCTTTTACAAGCATGACCGATAACCCACCGCCAACGCCTACTATCAGTGCCATAAGTGTGCTGATAGCCGCCGACGTTACAAGCTTAGCCTTTGACGGCACAAGCTTTCTGTAAAGCCTGCTCTGCATTATAACATCATTCATTAGAACTGCTCTAAAAATCTCATATCGTTCTCATAAAGCAGACGCATATCATTGATGTTGTATCTGCCCATTGTTATTCTTTCAAGACCGATACCAAATGCAAATCCGCTGTAAACCTCAGGGTCAATGCCACAGCCCTCAAGTACCTTAGGGTGTACCATACCTGCGCCGAGAAGCTCTACCCAGCCCTCCTGCTTGCACATTGAACAGCCCTTGCCATGGCAGTTGAAGCACATAAGATCGACCTCAGCAGAAGGCTCTGTGTATGGGAAGTGGTGCGGACGAAGTCTTATCTGAGTGTCCTCGCCGTAAAGACGCTTCATAAGAAGCTCCAGCGTACCTTTAAGGTCAGCCATAGTGATGCCCTTGTCGATAACAAGACCCTCTATCTGGTGGAACAGCGGTGAATGTGTGGCGTCCACTGTGTCAGAACGGTAAACTCTGCCGGGTGAAATGATTCTGATAGGCGGCTTTCTCTTCTCCATAGTTCTTATCTGAACAGAAGAAGTCTGCGTTCTAAGAACAACGTTCTCATTGATGTAGAATGTATCCTGCGTATCTCTTGCAGGGTGAGATTTAGGCATATTCAGTGCCTCGAAGCAATAATGGTCTGTTTCTACCTCAGGGCCGTCCACAATATCAAAGCCCATACCAAGGAACACTTCCTCTACCTCTTCAAGAGTAGCGTTCAGAGGGTGAGGTCTGCCTATTCTTGTTTTCTTGCCCGGAAGCGTAACGTCTATAGCTTCTTCTGTGAGCCTTACCTGCTCCATTTTGCTTTTAAGCTCTTCCTTACGCTTGTTGAGAGCGTTCTCAATATCAGCTCTTACCTTGTTTGCAAGCTGACCGATAACAGGTCTTTCCTCTGCGGAAAGCTTGCCCATTTGCTTAAGTATGGAAGTTATCTCTCCCTTTTTGCCAAGAAATCTTACTCTGAAATCTTCCAACAGCTTGGCGTCATCAATATGTGAAAGTTCTTCTTTCGCACGCTCGTCAATGCTTTTCAACTGTTCTTTCATTACTTATCCTCCTATAAAAATAAGCCCTGCCCCGACTAAACAGGACAAGACTTTGAAATTCTTGTTTATACCACCTATCAGTAAAGAGCCAACACTCTCCCGTCCTTAACGCAGACAGACGTTCAAGCTTACTAAAGACTATCTCTCATTCGGCATGACCACTCGCAAGTGAACTTCATTTTGTCAGGATATAAAGCCGCTTTCAGAAAACGCACACACGCCGCAGCTTCTCTCTGAAGACCCTTAGCAAAACTACTCTCTCGGTCATAGTGTTTTAAGTGTATTGATACAATAATATGTTATCACATTCTGCACCACATTTCAAGGGCTTAACAAAAAGTTTACAACTACAGTCCATGCTTATGAAGCCTGTCCCACTTCATATCCTCCTCGGAGTAATAATCGTCCTCCTCGTCCTCTATCTTATTGTATTCCTTGTGTGGATAACCTATCTTCTCATAAAAGTCATTGATAAGCACAAGCTTGCCCTTAGTGTCCTGAAAGCTCAGAGTTATCATACCGTCCTCAGGCACAAAAGCTTTCTCCCTGCCCTCTTTGTCCCTAACCACAAAGCTAGACTTCTCTGTATTTTTCAGCTTGCAAACAAGTCTGCCCTTGTTTGTCTGATAAGACTTCTCTATCTCGTCATAGTAAAGGCATATGTGCAGATAGCTTTTAGAAAGCCCCATGCGCTGAGAGTGTTCAATGTGATCCTCATATATCCTCGTGTAAACATCAGCGTCCCGTGAAAGCGAGTAATACCAATACATAAGCCCGCCCACAGAACAATTGCAAGCCCCCAGCAGTATAAGCAGAACCTTTGCAAAGACCGCACTTGCAAACACCGCACCAATTATGATGATAACGACCCCAAGCAGGATATTCTTATACATATTCCTCTGCATTTTCCTGTGTTCTTCGATATCATGTGCCGCCTTGACCTGCCTCTCCGCCCTTGACAGCTTCGGAGGATATTCATAAACCGCCTGCAAAACATTCACCTCTCAACTCTTTGACTTTTCCATAGCAAGCACAGATTTTGTATAGTGTTTTTGCTTTCTAACAGAATGAAAAAAGTCTCTTATTATCATTTGAACTTTCAAAATCTTTTGATATCAACGTTCTTAATGTGTCTCTGCACTCCTCAATCTGCCTATACAGAATTGCGTTCTCAGATCTTAGTTCTTCAATCTTGTCAATCATTTTATGGTTTAATGACATAGATTGTGTCAACAGATCATACATTTCGTGATATGTTTTATCTCTCATTATTTAAGCTTCCTTTCACATTACTATTGTGCTATATGTGTCCGCTATTAGTAAAGAAAATAGATAGCCCAACAAGGTTTTGGGTTTATTCTGTGTCCGTTAGGACAGGTTTCCACATACACAACGTAATAAACGTCACTCCTCTCACTGTACTCAAAATCTAACTTGCCTCTAAACAAATCAGTCACTTCATCTATGTCTGTTTCTCCAAAAGGAATAGTATACACATCATCATAGCTTGCCTCTGACGGTGTAAGTTTGTTCTCACGCATTGAAAAATATTCTTCTAACGTATTATAATCTATGCCGTACTTCCAAAACTCCGTATAATGTTCCTTGATATACTCCGCCTTGTCTCTTGAATATGCTGTAAGTTCTGCCTTCATAGCATCAATATCAGCCTGTGTGATTTTGTCACTCTTCTTAGTTGTCGCCGTCACGACCCCCGAATACTTGCCATAGTGATTATTATTCGTCTTTTTGTCGTCCTGCTTGCAAGCCCTTATCTTGAACTGATACTTTGTCGCAGGCGCAAGCTTCTTCACAGTGTAGCTTGTCCCTGTGGTCTTGCCTATCTCTTTCCATTCGCCTTTTATGTTCTGATAAATGCGGTAATTTGTACAGCCTATCTTCGTCCAAGAAAGCTTAACGCTGTCAGTGCCAACACTGCTTACCTTTAGCCCCTTGCAAGCCTGCGGATTGGTCGCCGTGTTCCAGTTTGCGGAATATTCTCCGTAAACTTTCTTGCCCTTTACAGTCTTGTATGCCCTTACTTTAAAATTTTCTCTCGTTGCATTAGGCAGCTTCTTAACTGTGTAGCTCGTACCCTTGCAATCCCCAAGCTTGTTGTACTTGCCGTTTTTTCGCATATAAACAGTGTAACCGCTCGCACCCTTTACCTTGCTCCAGTTGAGCCGTATCTCACTGTTTGAAAGCGTCTTAGATTTAAGCCCCGTTACCTTGCCAACACTCGCCGCTTCCGCAACGATAGCCGTCTGTGAGAATATCCCCATATCCTCCGCCGCAGGTACAACAGCCCCCGTGCCCATAAGCATTGCCGCCATAACAACAGCCGCCGTTTTCTTCATACCATTCTTCATAAAAAGCACCTCTCCCGATTCTCTATAATTCCCAATATTTCAGGGTGATATTACATAATACCATAAAGCCAAATATTTGTCAATACTTTTACAAAAAAATATAAAATATTCTGCAAATTCCGTAGGGGCAAACAGCGTTCGCCCGTCAATGCAATACACAAAAAGCACAACGCCCACAAAGAGCATTGTGCTTTTATCATATCTAAATCAATCAGCTATTCTTCTTGCTGTCATTCTCTCTTATCTCAACACGGCGTATCTTACCGCTGATAGTCTTAGGCAGCTCGTCCACGAACTCAACTATTCTAGGATACTTGTAAGGCGCAGTTGATTGCTTAACATAGTTCTGAAGCTCCTTGGCAAGCTCAGGAGAAGCAGTGTAGCCCTTTGCAAGCACGATAGTAGCCTTTACTACCTTGCCTCTGATAGCGTCATCAGCCGCCGTGATAGCGCACTCAAGAACTGACGGATGTTCCATAAGGATACTCTCTATCTCGAAAGGTCCTATACGATAACCCGAAGCCTTGATAAGGTCGTCCGTTCTTCCAACATACCAGTAGTAGCCGTCATCATCCATGTAAGCAGTGTCGCCTGTGTGATACATACCAAATCTCCAAGCGTTGTCCGTTGCCTCAGGGTTTCTGTAATACTCCTTGAACAGCGCAGGGTTCTCGCCCCTCTTAGCGTAAACAACGATCTCGCCTGTCTCGCCTACCTTAACAGGCTTGCCCTCGTTGTCAACTATACCGATATTGTAAAGCGGTGTAGGCTTACCCATGGAGCCCGGCTTTGGCTCCATGCCGTAAAGATTGCCCACAAGCACAGCGCCCTCTGTCTGACCAAAGCCCTCCATAAGCTTAAGACCTGTGTACTCATACCACTTGTTGAATACCTCAGGGTTAAGAGCCTCACCGGCGATACAGCTATATTTCAGTGAAGAAAGGTCATAGTTTTCAAGACCCTCCTTGATGAAAAATCTGTACATTGTCGGAGGTGCGCAGAAAGAAGTCAGCTTGTAATCCTGAATTACTTTCAGCACGTTTGCAGGAATAAATCTGTCGAAGTCATATACAAACGTTGTTGCACCGCAGATAAACTGACCAAACATCTTGCCCCATGCACACTTTGCCCAGCCTGTCTCAGAAACAGTAAGGTGCAGTGAGTTCTCGTCAAGGTGGTGCCAGTGCTTAGCAGTGATAATGTGTGCCGCAGCCAGTGAATACTTGTGCAGTACCATTTTAGGATAGCCGGTCGTACCTGAGCTGAAATACATGAGCATTGACTCAGTAACGTGTGTTTCGATCCTCTCAAAAGTCTTTGGATACTTGTCCATTTCGCTAAGAAAATCTATCCAACCCTCTTTAGCACCGTGAGTGATAAACTTCTCTTTCATTCCGCTGTACTGCTCAAGAGCTCTGTCCACCTGATTAGGAACATCGTCCTCTGCAGTTGCCACGATATAAGAGATAGAAGCAGCGTCAAAGCGATAAACATAGTCTTTTTTCTTGAGCTGACAAGTTGCAGGCACAAGAACAGCGCCTATCTTCATAAGACCGTAGGCAAGAAACCAAAACTCATAATGACGTTTAAGAACAGCCATAACAAAATCGCCCTTCTTAACTCCGTGTGCCAGCATCATGTTAGCCACCTGACTGCTCTTTTCAGAAAGATCCTTGTAAGTGAAGATATGCTCCTCACCCTCCTCATTTACCCACTGCATAGCCACCTTGTCAGGTACGTTCTTAGCCAGCTCGTCTATAACGTCATATGAGAAGTTGAAGTTCTCAGGCAGGTCAAGCTTAAAGCTTTTAAGTCTGCCCTCGCTGTCAAGCTCCTCGTCAACAAATCTCTTATAAAAATCAGCCATTACAAAACTCATATATGAAATCCTCCGTTTTAATTAGATCCTGTTTATCTCGTGGCAAATGCTCACTATGTCCTGCGGAACTTCCGCAATATACTTCGCACCTGCATTTTCAAGTTCTTCTCTGCCCCTGAAGCCCCATTCACAGCCAATGCAGTCAAGACCCGCATTTTTTGCTGTCATAACGTCCACATCAGAATCGCCGATAAGCACAGCTTCCTCAGCCTTGACCCCAAGCGTGCCAAGAATATTGTATATTATCTCAGGCGCAGGCTTTGTCGGAACACCGTCCTTTTTGCCCTTGATCAGGTCAAAATCTTTCTCACCGAAAATATTCTTTACAATGTAGTTCACAAAGCCGTCAGGCTTGTTTGAAGCCACCGCCGTCATAATGCCCTCATTGCGAAGCGTGTCAAGCACCTCGCAGATATGCTCATAAGGCTTTGTCTTGTTCACACATCTCTTGTTGTATTCCTCAGAAAACTCAGCATGATACTTTTTGATGTTCTCCTCGCTTCTCAGCTTCTCAGGCAAAGCCCGCTCAACAAGCTTCAAAGTACCATTTCCCACTAAATGCTTGTAGGTATCATAATCAAACACAGGAAACCCATATCTCTCAAGTACCGCATTCATGGCGTCCCCAAGATCATAAATAGAATTTACAAGCGTTCCGTCCAAATCAAAAATAAATAGCTTTTTCATAAAACCAGCTATAAAAAAAGCCTTTCCTCCCTCCGACTTTCCATAAACTTGTCGGTCACCATGCACGAATTATTACACTTATCGCAAGTTTGTACACTTATCATAAGTTTGTACATCAATCGCAAATTTATACACTTGTCTAAAAATCACGAGATTTATTATACACTGATATTGTGGCTTGTTTATGAACATACACACCTGTAATTGTTAAATTAAAATTCACAAAGATATCTATGTGATACATATTTATGTGAATAAGAAAGTTGTTTTAAGCAAATATAGTCTGTTCAGCGAATATTTTAAGCCCTATACATATTAAAATAACTCCCCCAACTATCCTTGCCTTGCTTTTGAGTTTTCCACTGAATTTGTTACCAAGCATAAACCCACAGAACGATAAGGCCGCCGTAACAACACATATAAACGCTGCCGACCTGACTATGCCCACACCAAGTGCCGCAAAGCTTATGCCCACAGCCAGTGCGTCAACCGAAGTCGCAAATCCCTGCACAAGCACCGCCCCGAAAGTGAGCCTGCCCCCTGTCTGGATCTCATCGTCCCCCGAACCGCATATCATGTTCAACCCTATGAACCCAAGCAGTATCAAAGCTATCCAGTGGTCGAACCTCTCTATGTACTCCGCAAAATTCATGCCCAGCGCATAGCCGATCGCAGGCATTATCCCCTGAAAAAGCCCGAATATGATACCGCACATCAATGCTCCCCTGACTCTCCCATTTCTGACGCAAAGCCCATTAGTCACCGATACCGCAAAAGCGTCCATAGAAAGTCCACACGCAGTAAGAAAAAGCTCAAAAATACTCATATAATCCCCCTGTATAATTAAAAAAACAGCTTTACATTCAATCTTGACTTCCCTTATATTTTTATCTGCACCCACACTTTTTACGCCTGCTACCACACCTTTTCTGTAGGGGCAAACAGCGTTCGCCCATCGAAGCAACAAACCCATGCTTTCATCAAATAAAATAGCCCCCACTCTATAAAAAAAACGCCATCTCCGTAAAATACAAAATAACATCTTTGCATTTTCCGAAAACAGCGTCATACCGTTATATTTTGTTAATCCTCACACTTTGAAGCAAGAAGCGAGCTGTATTGATTTCTGAACTGCTCAAATCTGCCCTCGTCAAGAGCCTCTCTTATCTTCTCCATGAGCGTGTTGTAGAAATACAGATTGTGCATAACTGCCAGCCTGCCGCCCAACTGCTCCTCAGACTTGAACAGATGACGAATGTATGCCCTGCTGTGATTACGGCAAGCAGGACAATCGCAATGCTCGTCAATAGGTCTAGGGTCAGTTTCATACCTTTTATTAGTGATGTGCATAATGCCATTCCATGTGAACAGCGTTCCGTGACGTGCATTTCTGCTTGGCATTACGCAATCAAAGAAGTCCACGCCTCTGTAAACAGCCTCAATTATGTTTGTCGGCGTGCCAACGCCCATAAGATATCTCGGCTTATCCTTTGGCATAAAAGGCTCGACCTTTTCGATAATGTTATACATCACCTCAGTAGGCTCACCCACCGCCAGACCGCCAATAGCAAAGCCCGAACAGTATTCCATTTCTCTTATGCGCTTCATATGCTCGATACGCAGATCCTCATAAGTACAGCCCTGATTGATACCGAACAGCATCTGATGCTTATTTATAGTCTCCTCAAGTCCGTTGAGCCTTTTCTGCTCAGCGATACATCTCTCAAGCCACCTTACCGTTCTATCACAGCTTGCCTTTGAATAGCTATGCTCAGCAGGGTTTTCCACACACTCGTCAAACGCCATTGCAATAGTAGACGCAAGGTGCGATTGTATCTGCATACTCTCCTCAGGACCCATAAAAATCCTGCGACCGTCAACGTGAGAGTTGAAGTACACGCCCTCCTCTTTGATTTTACGCAGCTTGGCCAAAGAAAATACCTGAAATCCACCGCTGTCTGTAAGAATAGGCTTGTCCCAGTTCATGAACTTGTGAAGTCCACCCATTTTGTATATAATGTCGTCACCCGGTCTGACGTGCAAATGATAGGTATTGCAAAGCTCCACCTGAGTTTTAAGCTCATTTTTTAAATCAATGGAAGAAACTCCGCCCTTTATTGCCGCCGAAGTTCCCACGTTCATAAATACAGGTGTCTGTATAGTTCCATGAACAGTTTCAAACTGCCCCCTGCGTGCAGCACCCTCTTGTTTAAGTAATGTAAACATAAATTCTCCTTTATCATTCTATTATATCAGACGGCAGCCAGCCGACTGTGGCATTTTCCGAAATTACCAAAGACATTGTTTCATCTTCGTAAAAGACCGATACCCGCTCACCTTTTCTGACAGCAGGAAACGATGACAAAAACTGATATACATGAGGCTTTTCATCAAAAAAATATATTTCACGGTCAGGAATAATACCCTCGCCCCCTGAATACTCATCTCTGACCTTTGTCATATATCCATTTTTCTCAATTATCGTTAAATCCTGCTTTTCCCAATCAATATAAACAGGTTTCATGTCACATGAAAAATCCTTTAAGACAGTTTTCTTTGGCACATCTGTATCCCAAATTATTCTATGAGAATAATTCTCGCCGCACTTATCAATGATAAACAAATTCATCTGACAAGCCTTCTTGATAGTCATTCCGCCGTCAATACATATCATTTTCTTTTTGCTGTCGATTATCGGAAGATTAGTCACATTTGAACGCTTATAATTGTATGTGGGATAATGCCCGAATACAAGCTGCTTTCCTGTTGGATTTTCTTTCCGCAAAAACCACGGAACAGTTATAGCATAAATATCATCTGTATTTCTCCAATCAGGACGGTTTTCAAGCCCTGCATGAACAAAAACATATTCCTCTGTTTCAAGGCACGTTGGAAGCTCTCTGATAAAAGATAACAGCTCGCCATACTTCTCTACAACTTTTTCTCTTATCTCAAGCCAGTTGCCCTCCCAGCAGTCAACATATCCCAGCGTATTAGCCATTTGCCTGAAAGTATTATGCTCATTTCGGTAAAACTGCTGCTGAAACCGCTTGAACTCATAGTGATAAGCCATTCTTGAACACATTATGTCATTATTGCCCATTAATAATATTGCCATGTCACTTTTATCGCAAAGAGCCTTGACATATTCAAGGGTCTTTATATTGTCACTGCCATGTTCAAGTATGTCGCCGACTATCACAAGATAGTCATTTTGCGGGTCATATTTTGCCTTTTTCAGCAGTCTATCAAAAAGCTGCCAATGGGTATGGATATCGCTGACAGCAAGTATCCTGCATTTTTCAGGCAGCGAAAGATCAATGATCTTATCCATTAATTCTCACCATTTCTAAGATCGTACATAGCCATACTTTCTCTTGTTCTGTACTCATGCTTTTCATAATATCCAATAAGCTCTCCCTCATCATTTCTGAGAGCTATCATGTAAACGTCCTTATTTTCCTTTTCATTATGAAAAGTGTAGACTTTGTTGTTGCCCTTATCCTTTTTGAACCATGCAATGACCTGTTCTATCTTAGCATTAGAATCCCCGTTGTGACAGCCCTTTATGGATCTGCCCACAAGAGCCGCTCCTCCACGCTTTTCATATCTTTTGACCGCTGTCGGGTTCATATATACTATCGTATGCTCAAGGTCACAAATAACCACAGGTGCATCGTCTGCGTCAATAACGCTCTTAAAAAAGTTATTTTCCATTTCCGTTCTCCTTTATGATATCATTCCTGCCCCTTATCCCTTTAAGCACCATATCCAGAGGCACACCAAATATTTTTATGCAAAGCACCAATACAATAGGTATCGCTGTAAGTGCCAGATAAAGCTCCCAACGTTCAGGAAAAGCCTTTGCAAGATAAGCCTGATATCCATAGTATGTGAGCATATAGACTAAAGTTCTGTGCCAGAAGTACACCTGCAAAGTCCTGGATCCGCACTTTGTTATCAGTGGTATCTTCACATCAAGCCCAATACCAAGCACCGCCAAGCAAAGCAGTGCCGAGATACCCATAACAAGAAGCCTGCTCAAAAAAGTGCAATCCATGTCCGTTGCTTCAGATATGGAAAAATAAGAGTTTCTTCCCGTAAGGAGCATTCTCAGCGGATAAACAAGCTTTGTTTTTCCAAAGCAGAAATAAGCCCAAATGCCTATCACTCCCAAGGACAGCACCCTTACATACCACTTCTTCACAAAATCAGCCACCTTTTCAGGATCAAGCACATATCCGCAGTAGTAAAACGGGAAAAACACCACTATCCTAGATAGTTCATATTCATCGCCCACGCTAGGGTCATACCCTGCCGCAAGTGCCGTCACTATCGCCGCCGTAAGCACCGCCCAAGGTCTGCTGTTTCTTAACAGATAGCAAAGCCCCATAAACGCTGCCATTGCAAACATATACCAATATACACCGTCGCCGCCTAAAAGGTCAAAGAAAATCTCGCCATCACTGTTTTCCTTGTCAAAATCCGTCTGAAATCTTACCTGCGACCAATAATTCAGGCATTTCATTAACATTCCGATAACAACAAATCCAAGCGTCTTTCCAAGCACTTTCCTGCCGTCATCATGCCCCCTGTTGAACAGTCCTGATATGAATATAAACAACGGCATATGAAAAGCATACAAAAACACAAATACACCGCTGAAAACCTTTGCCTGCGGTACGCCTGTTTCACCGCCGCCGTCACCAAAAAGCTTGACAGTGCTGTCGTCTATCAAATGCCCCAAGACCACAAGCACTATAAGCAGAAATTTCAGATTGTCATATAAATACAGTCGTTTCTTCTCCCCTGACTTAATGTCATTCATATAGAAAAAAACCTCCGTAGATGAAAGCTTGAACTAAGATTATATTTAACAATAACCTAATTTCTAACCGCTCACTCAGATATTATGAGCATACAATCACCAAAGCTGAAAAATCTGTATTTCTCCTCCACAGCTATCTTATAAGCGTTCATAGTGTTCTCGTATCCCATAAATGCAGAAACAAGCATAATAAGCGTGCTTTCAGGCAGGTGAAAATTAGTAACAAGTCCGTCAAGCACCTTGAACTCAAAGCCAGGATAAATAAATATCTCCGTGTAACCGTCACATGGAACTATCTTTCCGTCATTGAACGCAGCCACGCTCTCCAGCGTCCTGCATGAAGTAGTACCCACCGCAATAACACGTCCACCATTTTTCTTCGTTTCGTTTATCATGTCTGCGGTTTCACGGCTAAGCTCATAATGTTCTCTGTGCATCTTATGGTCAAGGACCTTGTCCTCCTTAACAGGTCTGAACGTGCCAAGACCAACGTGCAGAGTCACATACGCAATGTTCACACCCATTGCCTTTAAGTCCTCAAGCTGCTGCTCAGTAAAATGCAGACCGGCAGTCGGCGCAGCAGACGAGCCAAGCTCATGAGCATAAACCGTCTGGTATCTGTCCTTGTCCTTCAGCTTTTCAGTAATATAAGGCGGCAAAGGCATCTGACCTATCTCGTCAAGTGTGGCAAAGAAATTCTCCTCGCACTCAAATCGTGCGATACGGTTTCCGTCCTCCAACACATCAATTATCTCCGCTTTCAGCTTTCCGCCGCCGAAAACAAATCTTGTGCCGATCTTGGCTTTTTTGCCGGGTCTGCAAAGGATCTCCCAGACCATGTTCTCTTTCTGCTCCACAAGCAAAAACTCAATGAACGAGCCTGTGTCCTCACGCTCGCCGTATATCCTCGCAGGAAGCACCTTTGAGTCGTTAAGCACAAGCAAGTCACCTTTTTTGAGATAATTGCATAGATTATAGAAATGGTCGTGTACCACCTCTCCCGTCTGCCTGTTTATCTTCATCATTCTCGAAGCATTTCTAGGCTCGACAGGGGTCTGTGCAATAAGCTCCTGAGGCAGGTCATAATAAAAATCCGATCTTTTCATGTTGTTGATATCAAGCATTTTAAATATCTCCTATTTATTTAAAATATAATAATTATAATAATGTAGGGAACAGCGTCCTCTACGTCCCACTCTCACCATTCTCAAAGTCCTTATTCCAACAACTGTCAACATTCTTTAAAGCCATTTAATTTCATATAAACTTATTAATTTACAGAAAATTAAAATATTTTTATCTATATGTATTGACAGAACGCTAAATATTTGTTATCATTAAACAGAACAGATAGAGGTGCAGTTGAAATGAGTATCATTTTTCGTGTGACCCCACACAACAGCGTCCCAACGCCTATGGTAAATGAGAAAGGTAAAACTGCCGAAGCGGAGTATCGGGAACACTCCTGCTGACTGTTAGTTTAATAGACTATCAGTTGTCATCATTACAAATGGTGGAGTGCTATCGGCATAAATTTTTATGTCAACATTCTTATTATATTGTATGATGAACTGGTTTTCAACCAGTTTTTTTATTATTTGTTTATTTTTTATGTTTTGTGCAAAATAACATTTGAACAGTGCGTGATTTTAGTGTATAACGCCAAAGAAAATTGTTACCATGGCACAGGAAAAGGAGTTTTAATATGAAAAAGTACAATGTCGGTATCATCGGTGCAACAGGAATGGTAGGTCAGAGATTTTCTCTGCTTCTTGACAAACACCCATGGTTCAATGTAGTATGCGTTGCCGCTTCACCACGTTCGGCAGGCAAAAAGCTCAAGGACGCAGTTGCAGGCAAGTGGAAGCTTTCAGAGCCTCTGCCGGAAGCTATCGGTGAGCTTACAGTTCTGAACGCCGAGGAGGACGTTGAGAAGATCGCTTCAATGGTAGATTTCGTATTCTGCGCAGTTGATATGAAGAAAGACGAAATAAGAGCCCTTGAGGAAAAGTATGCAAAGGCTGAATGCCCTGTTGTATCAAACAACTCCGCACACAGACATACTCCTGATGTTCCAATGGTCATTCCTGAGGTAAACCCTGAGCATATCGAGATAATCGCTTCACAGAGAAAAAGACTTGGCACAAAGAGAGGATTTATCGCAGTTAAGTCTAACTGCTCACTCCAGTCTTACGTTCCTGCTCTTGCTCCTCTTATGGATAAGTATAAGGTAACAAAGGCTCTTGCCTGCACATATCAGGCAATTTCAGGCGCAGGCAAGACATTTGAAAGCTTCCCTGAGATCCTTGACAACGTTATCCCTTATATCGGCGGCGAGGAAGAAAAGTCTGAGAAAGAGCCTCTTAAGATCTGGGGCCATATCGAGGGCGACGTTATCGTTGACGCAACAGCTCCAGCTATCACAACACAGTGCCTGAGAGTTCCTGTTTCCGACGGTCACACAGCAGCAGTTTTCGTATCATTTGAGAATAAACCTTCTAAGGAAGAGATCCTTCAGGCTTGGAAAGATTTCAGCGGTGTTCCACAGGAGCTTCAGCTTCCAAGCGCTCCAAAGCAGTTCCTTAACTACTTCACAGAGGACGATCGTCCACAGGCTAAGCTTGACAGAAACCTTGAGGGCGGTATGGCAGTTTCTATAGGCAGACTGAGAGAAGATTCACAGTATGACTATAAGTTCGTTTGCCTTTCACACAATACACTGAGAGGTGCGGCAGGCGGAGCAGTTCTTCTGGCTGAGCTACTTGCAGCAAAGGGCTATTTTGACTAATATAACACATATATACGCACGAAAGGAGTGCTGTTTATGAAAAAGACTATTTTCACAGGTGCAGGCGTTGCTATCGTTACACCTATGAACGCTGACGGCTCTATCAACTTTGACAAGTTGGGCGAGCTTATCGATTTCAACATCGATAACGGCACAGACGCTATCATAATCTGCGGAACAACAGGCGAAAGTGCTACCATGACAGACGAGGAGCATATCGAGTGTATCCGCTATGCTGTTGAAAAGACAAACCACAGAGTTCCTGTCATCGCAGGCACTGGTTCAAACCATACAGAATATGCCGTAAACCTTTCTAAGAAGGCTGAGGAGCTTGGTGCTGACGCTCTGCTTTGTGTTACACCTTATTATAATAAGACTTCACAGGCAGGACTTATCGCACACTTCTCCGCTATCGCAAAGGCTGTTACACTGCCTATCATTCTTTACAACGTACCGTCAAGAACAGGTGTGAACATTCTTCCTGAGACCTGCCGTGAGCTTGCAAAGATAGACAATATCGTTGCTATCAAGGCAGCAAGCGGAAACATCAGCCAGATAACACAGGTGGCAGCTCTCTGCGGCAGCGACCTTGATATCTATTCAGGCAACGACGATCAGATCGTTCCTATCATGGCTCTGGGCGGAAAGGGTGTTATCTCAGTTCTTTCCAACTGTATGCCATTTGAAACACACGAGATCACACAGCTCTGCCTTGATGGAAAGTATGAAGAAGCAAGAGAAAAGGTATTCAAGACCCTTGGTTTTGCAAAGGCACTTTTCAGCGACGTAAACCCTGTCCCTGTCAAGGAAGCTCTTAACCTTATGGGCTTTGAGGTCGGCGAGTGCCGTCTGCCGCTTGTAAGAATGAGCGATGATAAGATAGAAAAGCTGAAAGCGTCAATGAACGCTCTCGGACTTATCAAGTAAAAAAATACAAAGGGCGGAGAAATTCGCCCTTTATGTTTATAACAAAATTTCAAGATGTGCTGTAGGGGCGAACAGCGTTCGCCCGTTTCCCTGCACATACTGGTCAATAAATAAAAAGAAAAGGAATGATATAAATGACAAAGATCGCAATATGCGGTGCTTGCGGAAAAATGGGCAGGTTCATATATGACGTTATATCAGAGCGTGACGACTGCACAGTAAGCGCAGGTATCGACAAATTTGGCGAGGCTTATGCAGACTTCCCTGTAGTAAAAGAGCCTGCCGACCTGCCTGAAAAGCCTGATGTAATAATCGACTTCTCACACCCTTCCGCACTGGACGGACTTCTCAGCTATTGCCTTTCAAACGGCACTGCCCTTGTAATAGCTACCACAGGCTATACAGAAGAGGATACAGCGAAGATACATAAGGCTTCCGAGCAGATACCTGTTTTCTTCACATTCAACATGACCCTTGGTATAAATCTTCTTGCAAATCTTGCAAAAACTGCCGCAAAAGTTCTTGGCGGTCAGTATGATATCGAGATAATCGAGAAGCACCATAACCAGAAGATAGACGCTCCGTCAGGCACTGCTATCATGCTTGCAGACGCAATAAACGAGGAGCTTGACAACAAGTATCACTATGTTTACGATCGCCATTCTGTAAGAGCAAAGAGAGAAAAGACCGAGATCGGTATGCACTCTGTCCGTGGCGGCACTATTGTTGGCGAGCATGAGATAATCTTTGCAGGCAGAGATGAAGTCATCTCCCTCAAGCACGAAGCTCATTCAAAGCAGGTTTTCGCTGTGGGTGCAGTGAATGCAGGCATTTTCCTTTGTGGAAAGCCGGCAGGACTTTACGCAATGAGCGATCTTCTTGCTTCACTTTAATTAAATATCAGATACAGTGGGCGTCCTTGATGTTCCACTATCTCGGAGATTTTTTACACTCTCAGGCTGCTGTTTTATACGGCAGCCTTTTTTATACAAAAAAATAGCCGTGCGTGATTTTTCCCGCACAGCCATTTCATTACATATTCTTATCAAGCTCCAAAGAAGTTTTCTCACGCTTTGTGAGCTTTTTCCATTGTGCTTTGTACTCTGCATAGACCATTTTCCACTCGGCTTCATCAGGAACATATCCACCGAAGCAGGTCTTTTCAAAAAGATCTATAAGACCGCCAAGCTCAACTCCACGCCTCTTACCAAGATATTCTCTTATCATTTCAGGCGTGTATCCCGATAGCTTGTCATTAGAAGCTATGGTCAAAAGCCTTACCACCCGTCTGTAAAGCCTTATGACTTTGTCGCCGTTATCTCTGAATTTAAGTGACAGTCTGAAAAATACCTCGATAATTCTGTTAAGGAATACGAAAACCACAAGCACAAATGCTACTCCGATAAACAGTGCGATCCTGCTGAAATAGCTTACAAAAGTTGAAACATCAAAGTTCGTACCATTTGCACTGTAGTCACGCTGATAGCCCGGAACTGTCGGGTCAAAGGTCATCCAACCAATGCCTGTGATAAAGACCTCTACAAAAGCGTGAGCATGGCTATCTCTTACCACAAACTCTCCACGCTCATTCTTTTCATATGCTGCAAAGCCCTCAACATACCTTGCTGGAAGTCCCAGCATTCTCGCCATAAGCGTCATGCTTGTGGCATAGTTCGTACAGTTTCCCCGCCTGCTCGTGAAAAGAAAATATGCGATAGACTCATCGTCAGGCTCATACTCGTTATCGTAAACATAGCCGTTCTGCTCAAAATAATCCACAAGTGCCTGAGCTTTCTCATAATCATTTTTGCAGTTTTCCGTTATGCTCTTTGCAAGAGCCTCCATTTTTCCACCTTTATCGTCATATGCAGAAACGTCTGCGTACAACGCATATATATTATAAATATTCACCGATTGATTTGATGTGACATCTCCGTTTGTCAAGCCGTAAGAAAGCAGCAGTTTGAACTGATTTTCGGTCATATCAAGATTTGCCGCAGCCTGTCTTTCGCTCTCCGTTTCAGGAATATACTCAAAGCTGATGCCAAGCTTATTTCCGGCGGTGTCATATGGTCTGTAGACCTCGCTGTGAGTTGTTTTGATATAAACGTTGTTCTCCCCTGGGGTTATCATCAGCGGGGCAGGGATATAGCTAGGGGTAAAGCTGTCGCTGAACTGATTCATGACTGCCTTTTCACTGAACAGATCATCAGGAAACTGTGACTTATCCACGCCAAGATCCTTGCTGTAATCCTTATCCGCAAGTGACTTTGCTATGCTGTAAACATAGCTCGGTGAGTTCACCTCATTGTCACCGTAAAGGTGAACATTTTTGTCAAAATGAAAATTGTAGAAGCTATCGTCAGTCACCCACTTCTCGTTTCTGAAAAGGTCAAAGGATTGTCTGCGGAGGTAAATGACCTGTTCATCAGAGGTTGTAGTGAAGTTGAAAAGAATCTCGCCCGTTGCGTCTGCGCCAAATCTTGGGGAAGACTCATCACTAAGATTGTCATATGTGCCACTGCTTTTGATATTCACATCAAAGAAGTTGCTGTTTTTTTCAAGATAAGATGTCTTTGAGGAAGTCGGCATAAGCATTGCAAGCGCACCCACAAGGGTAACGAAAACCGCCGATGCCGCCACATAAGAGCCGTTTATAACAAGGTCATGCTTGCTCTCGTCTGAAACAAGTCTGCTGTGCACCATAAGTGCAATGAACACAGTGAGCATTATGGTTATGTCAAGAGTATCCATTGAGTCGGCACGCTTTCCGTAAATAAAAAACGGAAAGAGCACAACGAGCATCGTTCCAAAGCTTCTATAGCGCACAATGGTGAAATAGTAAAGCACCGAAATGATAAAGAAGCCCAGTCCCACAAACAGAAAGTAGAAATATTCATCTATCTGACCTATCTCCTGCCTGTTTACATAAAACCAATTGATAAATGATTTTCCGGAATGTTCAAATCCAGCACGAAGAAGCTGAAAGCCCAAAAACAGCACTGCCACCATAAGGGCGGTATAGACAAGACCTCGCAGGACTTTTTTCGGTTTCAGCCACTCGAAAAGAGCGAACAGCAGCCATTCATAGACCACATATCCAAAAGTATAAAGTCTGACATTGTCTACAAGATAGGTCTTAAAGATTATGTTCATGACCACTGCTCCAAGGAGCAGCGGCAAAGCATATTTTGAAAGAATATTCACAAGGGTGTTTTTTATCTGAGCAGTTTTAGTATTCAAAAGCCGCACCCCCTATGTCATTTTACGAAACTCGAAAGTTTCGTCTACAAGCCACATATTTTCTGTCTGCTTATCAAGACCGCTAAGACGTGTCACTACAAAAGAGCCGTTAAATTCTTCTATAAGAGAAGAAAATTCCCCCTGAGAAGTCGCCATGCAGGCTGTGAAGCAGATAGGAGCGGTCTTGCCTATCTCATGAGAAAAGGCAAAACGCTTTTCCTGCGGATATGGTGCTATTGCCGCAAGGTCGTTTTGAAGCTCTATTATATCCCCTGCCTGCTTTATTTTCATGCTTTTCCAGCCGTCAAGATAATAATTATACTCACTCTCAAAGCCCTCCATGATAAGCATTGAAAGCATTGCAAGGCTCGCTTCGACTATATTATCGATATTCACAGCAAACATAGGGTCATGATTTTCGCTTGGTATATCAAGGAAAAACGCCTGACTTGAAGCCGTGACCTTTTCATCAAGGCGCACCATAAGCTCGTCACGTTTTGAAGAAAGCTTCCAGTTTATTCTTTTCAGCGGGTCGCCTATCTCATACTGTCTGTGGTCATAGCCCGGAACGCCTGTAAGACCAAGTGCATTTTCATCTGATTCGCTTTCGTTATCGTCAAATGAAGCGTTCTCGGAAGTTGCTTTAAGAAGCTCTGTTTGAGAGCCAGTGTCAGGGATATTCGGCATTATCTTTATTTTTCCCACGGCTTTTTCATAACGTGAACTGTCAAGGTGCAGGGTGATTATTCCAAGATAGTCATGCAAACGTATGCTTTTTATTTTCACTGTGCCAAGACCCGCATAGCGTGTTTTCAGCTTAACGCTGACGCTTTGCTGTCTGCCGCCTGCCACGATAGTTTTAAATTCAAGTGGGCTTACAGAACCGATATTATCTGAACACTCTGCCGTTACCTCAACAACGCACGAGGGAATGATGCGTATTGCATTTAAAAGCATTATGTCAGCGTCAAACTCCTCGTTCTTTGCACTTATTTCTGTGGAAAGCTTTATGGCTGCCACAAGTTTACGCTTGGTAATGAGAAGTGCCGCAAGAGATATCACAAAGGCTATAGCTAAAAGATAAAGCACAAGCGTACCACCGCTTCCGTTTATATAAACTCTAAGCAATATCGCCACCGCCACGCAGGTAAGATAACCTAAAAGATTTTTCATGGGGTCATATCCTCTATTTCTCTATTGCGTCAGGTGATTTTACTGTAAGAGCGATATTTTCAAGGGCTTCCCTTTCGCTTGCAAAGGCAGATTTGCCCTTTGGAGAAAGCATAAGTCTATGTGCAAGAACGTCAGGCATAACAGCCTTGACATCATCCGGCATGACAAATCCTCTGCCCTGAACAAAGGCATAGGCCTTTGAAGCTTTGAGAAGTGCGATGCTTCCACGGGGAGAAACGCCAAGCTTTACATAATCTGAATTTCTTGTTGCGGTAACAAGGCTCAGGATATATTTTCTCACAGAAAGCTCTGCGGTTACATTTTCAGCGTAACCCATAAGCTCACGGACGTTTTCAAGGGTCATGACAGGCTGGATATTCTTTGCAAAGCCTGATCTTTCGGCTCTTGACATGATATCAAGCTCATCATCATATGAGGGATAGCCCATTGATATCTTCATAAGAAATCTATCCATTTGGGCTTCAGGCAAATGATAAGTGCCGTAAGTTTCCACAGGGTTTTGTGTGGCAAGCACCATAAAGGGCAATGGAAGTTCATGAGTTTTACCGTCAATGGATATCTGATGTTCTTCCATGACTTCAAGCAAGCTTGACTGAGATTTTGGGGAGGCTCTGTTTATTTCGTCTGCCAAGAGGAAATTGCACATTGCCACACCCTCTTTATACTCAAGCTCATGAGTTTTCTGGTCTATCATAGAAAAGCCAACGATATCGGACGGCATAACGTCAGGGGTAAGCTGGATACGGTTATATTTGCCGTCCACTGACCTTGCAAGGGCTGATACAAGCTGAGTTTTACCTACTCCAGGCACGTCCTCGATAAGAACATGACCGCCGCAGAGCATGGCTGTGATTATTTTAAGCACAGAGTCTGTCTTGCCGACGATAACTTTTTCGATATTATCTGTGAGAAGTTTTACCTTTTCGTTCAATTTTATTATCCCCCTTTTTATCATGTGTTCTGTTTGGTGTGAGCGATATCATTTTTCTTTTTAAAAGCACCACATTTTCGATACCTGTGGTATGCGGGAACATATCAACGGGCTGGATAAGCTGTGCTTTATAGCCTATTTTTGCAAGAAGCTTCAAATCACGCTCGAGAGTTTCTATTTTACAGGAAACGTAGACTATCTTTTCAGGTCTGAGTTTGCCCAAGGCTTCAACAAATTCTTCTGTTGTGCCTGCTCTTGGAGGGTCAAGAAAAACTGTATCACAGCTCTCCCCTGCCTGCGCAAGTTTTGTCATGAACTCACCTGCGTCCTCATTATAAAACCTGATATTGTCAAGCTTATTGAGCTTGGCGTTTGAAACTGCGTCCTTTACGGCTTCGGCATTAAGCTCAACGCCTGCCACGTCTGCACCGCTTTTTGCAGCGATAAGACCGATAGTACCTGTTCCGCAATATGCGTCGATAACTTTATCACCTTTTTTTAGCTCTGCGCAGGAAACTGCTTTAGAATAGAGCTTTTCGGTCTGCTCAGGGTTTACCTGATAGAAAGAATGAGGCGAAATTCTGAACTTACAGCCGCACATCTCGTCGGTGATATAGCCTTTGCCGTACATTATAATATCACGGTCGCCCAAAGTAAGAGGGGTCGTGCCTTTATTGATATTCTGAATGATAGTGGTTATATATGGGTGTTTTTCAGTGATAGCTTTGACGAAATTTTTCTTTGCAGGAAATATGGGGGTAGCTGTAACTAGCACAAGCATTACCTCGCCTGTTGTTTGGGAGGTACGGATAAGGGTATGCTTAAGAAGGCCCTGATCACTTTCTTCGTTATATGGAAGGATACGGAAGTCAACCATAAGCTCTTTAAGGGTAGCGACTATTTGCTGTGCTCTTATATCCTCCAAAAAGCAATCGTCAGTTATAACCATGCTATGGGTAGAGGACTGATATACTCCTGAGACGATACGCTTTGAGCTATTGACCTTATAGACAGTTTGGACTTTATTGCGATAATTATAGGGGTCGTCCATAGTTATTATCTGCTGAGGTCTGCAAAAACGGCTCAACATTCTATCGGCTTTTGCCTGCTTCCATTCTATTTGCTGGGCGTAGACCTTATCCAACTGACAGCCGCCGCAACGTTTAAAGCAGCTGCATTTTTTCTCGCCTGTTGACTTATCGATAGTGGTATGTTTATTCATCACATTTACTCTTTTCATTATGTATAAATTTTATTTTAAGTATACCATTTTATATGAATAATGTCAACAAACGTGGCTATAACATTTATATTTAGCAGTATGCTCATTGGGTATAGCTAAGGTGTGTCGGTATATATATTCAATTTTCAAGCTTCAGACGGAGTGCAGGAAGTGCTTTTCTGTGCGATCAGAACCTCTCATCGTGTTCACCTAACTCACGTTGACAAAATGTTTCCTCATACACTGTCGCTCCGCAAGGTTTCCGATTTGTGATGAAACCCCTTCTACTTATACACGAAAAGTGGATATTTTGTTGCACAAAAAATGCAACAATTGCAGAAATGTTGCCAAATTAAATTATAAATCATTTGTTTGCACAAATTTGGGGTGGGGGAATTGGGGAGATTGACGGGAAATTAATTCACTTTTTAAAATATGATTTCATAATTTTACAGATAGCAGTGTTGTTTTCTTTCTTAATATCTTCAAAAATTTCATTTGTAATTACATTTTTCAAAACTATATTTTCTTCCTTTTTTACAGCCTGAAAAACAGCACACACATTTCCGTCATACAGATACGCAAATGTCCTAACTTCTTTTTTATTTATTAAAGACGCATTTTGCTCAGTTACAAAATCTTTTATTATATTCTTTGGTATTGTATAAAATTTAAAATTCATTTTTCTAGTTACATCTTTAAGATTACAAGCAGATTTTGTTTTTACACATATTAACACCAATGATACATTACTAATGAACAAAAGAACGTCGCAAAAATAAGGAATGTAGCCATAGACTAGAAATATCGCAATATTAAAAATACCAATTAATAATATAAATACTGACGATAAAAAGAATTTATCATATTTAAACAAATATATTATGATTGCTATAGTCCAAATAAAAGCACATAGTATATTTAGAAACCTTAACCACTCAAGTGGACCATACTTTGCCGAGATGGCATAAACAACCAAAATGAGAATTATTACTATAAAAGCAATAAAAGTATAAAATAAAGGATATAAAATCTTTTCCTTTATTTTTAGCTTTTGGTTCACTTTTACAAAGTTAAAAGGATCAACTAAATCATCTTCGCCTAATTTACTGATATAACAATCATAATCAGCTAATTTTTTATATAAAAAATCACCAATTTTCTCTTTTTCGTGATTATCTATATAAGCCTTTAACTCTTTTCTTTCTTTAATATCAACGAATAAATATGCTTCATAAAATTTGCTGTAATCTAAAACCGGATTATCTAACAATTTTATTAGATCAACAATTTTTTTAATAGCCTTGTCAGCTTGACGATCACATTTGTTCATATCCAAAATTATTGTTTTTTGAAGCAGTTTAAAAATACTTACAACTACAAAAATAAGGATACTCGTATATATAGTATCCTTATCCAATGTAGGTAACAAAGCTACATATTCTTTCAAACTCATTATTTTATCCTCCTTGATGAAAACATTTTATTGTAAAGACTATTATAGCACTAATTATCTTATTTGTGGGGAAAATTTTTGTACACATAAGCAGAAATTTGAATAAAATATTATATTTTCATTACGATATATCACAATGCAATAGTAAAAAATTCAACACTTAAGAAAAGACAATATATACAACACATCTTAATATCCGTGACATACAGATTACTAACCATATTCTAACGTGGAGCGTGACTGCTTCTCTATGGTCTGCGCCACGTATTCAACTCACACGCTCACGTGGAGCGTGACCCGATTATGCGTAAATCTTCATTGATTCCCATAAATTTCAACTCACACGCTCACGTGGAGCGTGACAGGCGTGTTGTCTTGCATGATGTGTCTGTCTGAAATTTCAACTCACACGCTCACGTGGAGCGTGACTAGGACGTATCAGAGAATACTTGAACGCTTTCCAATTTCAACTCACACGCTCACGTGGAGCGTGACTATCTCCGTCAACCTCGTCAACGTGGTGGAAGCAATTTCAACTCACACGCTCACGTGGAGCGTGACATGTACAACGCAGAATTTACCAAAACGCTGACTGCATTTCAACTCACACGCTCACGTGGAGCGTGACGTGTTATTAATAACTCAGGCACAGATATTATAGCTCAACATTTCAACTCACACGCTCACGTGGAGCGTGACCTGCATTTTTTGGCGAAATATGCTATAACCACAATATTTCAACTCACACGCTCACGTGGGGCGTGACGTACAAATATCAGCGTTGAAATTTCCCCTGAATGGCATTTCAACTCACACGCTCACGTGGAGCGTGACAACGCTGACGAAACTAAATTTCAAGAAATTGTAATTTCAACTCACACGCTCACGTGGAGCGTGACAATATCACCGCTAGGCCGTCCAGTGCGTCACAAATTTCAACTCACACGCTCACGTGGAGCGTGACGCCTATCGGTGTGTTTTCTATCAACCCCATGTTATTTCAACTCACACGCTCACGTGGAGCGTGACATTCAGGCTTCCAGATATAGCTTGCCTAATGTAATATTTCAACTCACACGCTCACGTGGAGCGTGACGTTGTAGCAGATTATGTTAACTGGGCAAAGAAACATTTCAACTCACACGCTCACGTGGAGCGTGACATATCTCGTCTTGACGTTGCTTATGATGATTTTATTTCAACTCACACGCTCACGTGGAGCGTGACTGGTGCGCAAGTTGATAAGGACAAGCTTGTTTATATTTCAACTCACACGCTCACGTGGAGCGTGACAAACGGCTTATTGAAGCACTATACGATGAACAGATTTCAACTCACACGCTCACGTGGAGCGTGACCAGAATGGCAAGTTTGATACCTTGTTTATCGAAGATTTCAACTCACACGCTCACGTGGAGCGTGACTTTTAGTCAGGAGGATACAGTTATGAGAATACGATTTCAACTCACACGCTCACGTGGAGCGTGACTTTTTGTTAGCTTAATCTTTGATAGCCAACTCTATCATTTCAACTCACACGCTCACGTGGAGCGTGACGATCTAGGCCGGCCCTATTAGTAAATGAGGAAATATTTCAACTCACACGCTCACGTGGAGCGTGACGAAGTGGTGCAAGTGATTTACGCTCGAAGCTGTCAATTTCAACTCACACGCTCACGTGGAGCGTGACAGGACATTTGCATATATACAGCCTGTTTTATATCAATTTCAACTCACACGCTCACGTGGAGCGTGACGGAAATGAACTCTTAACCGCCTGCGAACGGTCAATTTCAACTCACACGCTCACGTGGAGCGTGACGCCTAGCGGAAACTATCGCGTTAGAGCATATGACATTTCAACTCACACGCTCACGTGGAGCGTGACATTCTTCTATCTCAACTTCTGGAACAGGAAGTACATTTCAACTCACACGCTCACGTGGAGCGTGACCCTTGATGTTGTGTATATCTGGTGCTTGCTCAACGTGATGCGGACTTATTTTTTTATTTAATGGGTATCGACTTGATTTTGTTCACTGTGCATTCACAAATAGCATGGCATTTTCATGCGAACTTACTAGGGATTTGTGGATCACTTGGGGTACGCTGGTCAAAATATTAGGACGCCTTCGGGGTCATAGGTCTCTTTGGTGCCGTAGTGTTCTATTCTATGTTTCCAATTGTTTCCTAAGTAATATATCCGCAGACTATCATGCTTTGGGTCTATTATATTCAGAAGTTTATCTTTCACTTTCAGAAAAGTGCCATAGTCTACGTCTATTTCAAACACGCTGTTCTGCACTCGCTGACCATAATTTTGACACTCTTTGGCTACTTTTCTAAGCCTTGTTTTACCCTTATTATCTGTTGTTGATACATCATAGCTTACTAAGGTCATCATTTATATCACCTCTATTTCAGCAGATAGTTCGGGTACTCATCTAGCTCGCCACGGATATATTTTGCGAGAAGCGAGCTTTGCACATACGGGAGTAGCCCTTGCTGTATCTTTTCGCCCAGATATGGGTGGACTATGCTTGTGCGCTTACGCTCCTGCCATGCGGTGAGGACTTTTTTCTTGCCCTCTTTGGAGAGGTATACTGCGCCACTGACCTGAGTTTCAAAGTCCTCGGGCTTTATCATTTTCAAGTTTATCATGGTAAGCACAAGTCGCTCCACCACGCAACGAAATTCCTCTACAAGGTCGCAGGACAAGCTGCTTCTGCCTGAACGCAGGGCGTGGTAAAAGCCGAGGCAGCTATCAAGTCCTACGCTTTCAAGTGCTGATGTATATGATGAAATTGCGATAGTATACAGAAACGAGAGCATGGCGTTTACTCTGTCGAGAGGTGGGCGTTTGGTGCGGTTGGCAAGGTAAAAATCTTCTTTTTGGTGGAGTATCAGTCGGTCAAATATATCAAAATATGCCTTTGCACAGCTTCCCTCTATACCCATGATGATATCTTTATCGGCAGTTTCATAGACGGTCTTTATGCCGTTTTCAAGATATTTTATACAATCTGTAAGCGCTCCGTCACTGTTTATATCCGGGTTATCGTGGAGCGAACGTCTGATAAGATAACGTGTATTTGAAAGCTTTGCGGCGACAGTATTCCTGATAAGGTCGATCTGAGGAATAGAAAAAAGCTCAAACTGCTCTTTTCTCAGATAGACGTTGCCCTTTGTTTTGCCCTGAACTCTTGCGAGAAATTTACCTTGAGGAGAAATAAAATTAACGGCTATGCCATATTCTGCACACTTGCCCATAAGCGCAGGTGAACAGCCCGAATAGCTGAAAATATAGATATCCTCGATATTGGTAAAAGGCACACGGAACTTCTCGCTGTCCTCTGCCCTGCACACTATGTTTTCGCCGTCAAGTGTGAGGTAGGCAGTTTCTTCGAGAATATAAAGTGAATTGAGCAGTTTACGCATTGTTTTCACCTCCGTTCATGGAGAAAATCGTATTTTTCACGCTATATTTCTTCACTTTTGGAAAGCACATATCCGACAGTGAACAGCCTGAACATTTCTGACCTTTTACACGCTTTGGAATAATATCCGCTGCAAGTATCTCACGCATTTTTCCAAGATAGTCGCAAAGCATTTTATCATACTCTGCGCCCTGAGTATCAAAGGGCAATTCTGATCGTCTGCGCACATCTGCATAGTACAGAAAACATCGGCTATTGCAATGAAATACGTTATCCACGCAAAGCTTCTGCGCATAGACTTGTATAGCGTCGGTCTGATTGAACTCCCCTGCTTTGGGTCTGGTGGGTTTATACTCCACAATTTCCACACGGAATGTGCCGTCCAGGGTATCTATATAGTCGCCGCATTTGTCACGAACGAACTCAATACAATCTACAACTCCGAAAATATTGTACTTAGGGTCATCATTATACACTGACACGTCGCTTCGGACGATCTTACGCTTATTTTCAAAGTTGCGCTCGCCGCTGTGAACGTTCTCATGGAGGAGGTTTGCTTTGACGACAAAGGCGTTTTCAGCCCAGTCGTCATTAACTTCTAAAAGAGCAAACCTGCGTGGACAATACATATAATGCTGTATGTCACGGATATTGATAGTTACATCTTCGCTCATCAGAGCTTTTCAATAAGGGTAACGCCCTCAGGCATATCCTTATCTATAATGATGTCATAATCTGAGTAATGTCTTGGAGTTGTCACGCCGTCTTTGCGCTTAACTGACACCTTGTCAAAGAGGATATGTGCAGGGGCATTGCCCAAGGCGGAGTCATGCTTGAACACGATAAGCTTACGCATACAGAGCTTTCCTCTTGCGGCGCTTCTGTCATGCTCGAACATATTGATAATAGATGTCCAAAGAAGCTCAAGGTCGTCCTCGCTAAAGCCTGTTATCTTCTGAGCGAGCATTGCGGAAACATAGCCCTCGCCACGATAGAGAGCGTATGGGATTATGCTCTTTTTACCCATTTCGGTCTCACCGCTCTGCTGTCTGTCTTCTGTTGTTCTTGCCTGTCTTGTGATTGTGATATCCTGAGCAAAAACAGGGTCGATACTTCTTGCAAAGTTGAGCTGTACAGGACCTCTTACAATGCCGCATGGATCGTCGCCTGTACTCATTACTGCACCGAATGTTCTTACATCAAAATAGTTCTGACAGATATAGTCACGAGCCTGCTTAACATCATCAGGATTTTTGCCTTTCTGCTTTGTTGCAAGACCAAGGGCATTATAGGCTTCGGTGAATTTTGTATTAAGGGCTTTGTCTGCCTTGATGAGGATATTGCAGCCTGCTTCGCCCTCTTTGGTAAGCTCTACAAAGTTCCTTATCTTTCTCTTAAGGCACACGTCTGTAACGATACCAAGGCTTGTTTCGGGGTCTGTTCTAGGCATATTGCCTGCGTCAGGGTCGCCGTTTGGGTTGCCGTTCTCAACGTCAAAAAGCATTACAAATTCATACCTGTTCTTGATTGCATTTTCCATAATATTTCGTCCTTTCTTTATTCTTCTGATTTTTTGGTGTAAAGAGCTTTATTCTGCTGTGCATATCCTACAATAAATCTGCCCTGATCGTCAAGGGAGAGGGTGGACGGGAATTTGCCGTCTAGTCCGTCAAGTATCTCTCCGCAGAGTTTGTTATAGAATATCGGGCTTGAAAGCTTCTTGATATGGTTTTGCGAAAGCTTATACAGCTTCGGGAAAACCGTTGACGGTTTTGAGCACGCAGAAGCAAAGTACGAGTCCTTGATAGTTCTGTTAAGTCCTCCGCCTGAAGCGTCCTGCTGGATCTTTTCAAGCACTGCGAAAAGTCTTCCGCAGAGATAAGCCTGATTTTTGTTTTCAAGGTCTAATGACATTTTGATCTCCTCCTTATTTTGCTTACGGTTTATGCAGCCTTTTATCAAGCCTGCCCTTGTATCATTGAGTTTTATAAAATGGTTGTTCTCCTCGTCGCTGTCGCTCTTGACCCTTGTTATTACTGTGGAAAGCAGTTCGTCAGGGTATCTTGTGCCTTTGAGTATGGCTTCAAAAAGTGCGGCTGTGAGAGGCGGCGGAACTGTTTCCTTGGACGATTTTGGTGAGATAAGCTCACGCTTGATACGCTCAATGCTTACTTGCCGCTGACCCTCAGTGAATGAGATATCCTGCTGATGTTTGAGTACATTGTCAAATATCCTGCCGAACTTATCGTGGAAGATGAACTTCTGGGATATTCTTGAACTGTTTGGGGTAAAGCCTGCAACGTAAAATTCTACGTTAGGGTCATAAGGCATATCGGCTGTCCTGCCCTGTTTAAGCTGGGTCATGACAGTGTTTATGTTTCGGTCGGCTTCGGTCACAACGGTTTTATTTAATTCGTCCTCAAATCCGCTGAACATACCGGCAAACATATTGCACTCTTCTGCATCGTTCTTCTTCATTGCGAAATAGACGATAGTCATGTCATCAAAAGTCTTGTAATGGCTTCTGTCAGCAAGTAGAGAATTAAACGCAGAGGTATACATTTTCATGGCTTTCTCAGAAACATTGCTGTTATATGACTGCTTCTTGCCATAGGATTCAAAGGCAGATTCTTTCATGCCAACGAGGACACAGCCTGAGGACATTCCGCCTTTGATACCCTTTATTTTATCATGGATACGGGCTTGCGGGAGCTTCTCACCAAGAATGGAACAGGTGGATAGTTCGGTATCGTCACTGTCGCTGTCGGCGTTAAGCTGGGCGAGATAATCCTCATAGGCAGCTTTGAATTTGCTGTCATTGTGAAGTTTTATTTCAGGAGAGCCGTCAAGTCCAAACTCATAGTAGGAGCTTGAATACTCCTTGCCTAAAGCAAGAAGATGTGGGTTTTGGGTCTCCTGCTCAGGTTCCCATGTACGGATAAAATTAAGATAGGCTTTGCAGATAGGTGAGTCGATATTCTCAAAGAACTTCTCATTCCATTCGCAAAAGCATTTGTGGGATTTTGCCGCTTTGTTGGTAGCGTCTGTAGGGGTCAAAGTTCCTTTATCATAGTTCAGACCGAATATGTAGAGTGGTCTGTGTTCGATCGTGTTTTTGTCTATGCCCGGTTTCTGCGTTCTTACAGGGAGCTGTTCCATTATCGGAACGTAATTCGTTTTAGTTTTGCCATTCTTCAAATTAATGATCTTCGGCTCTTTTACATCATTTATCGCAGCTACCTTGCCCTCGGGGGTAAGAAGAATTTCAAAGTGTATGGCTTGCTTACAATAGCCTGCAGGAGTTTTATTCTCCTGCAAAGCACTGTAATCGCACAAGGCTTTAATCAGCATTTAATCTCCTCCCTGTATTTTGCAACATCGATAACACCGTCTATCATATGCGGGCGGTAGAAAACTGCGTCGGCCTTGTCAGAAAACTTAGGGTCATTCCAATCATTATTGACAGGCTTGCCTCCGTCCTCAAACTTCATGCCGTAAAGCATAAAGCCAAGGTCTTTATCGCCCATATTTTGCGGCGCTATCTGCGTAAGGCCAAAATCGTCAACAAGCTCGATACTTTTTACCGCAAATTCTCGGCAGCCAAGGCAAGGCTGTCTGAAATGCTGGCCGTTTCTGAGACGTCTGAGCATTATGTTATAATGCTTTTCATCGGATTCGTCTGGGTGGTCTGATTTAAGATAGGTGCGCTCAAACGTGAACTCGATACCGTATTTCACGTTTTTCAACACCATTGCCGCACGCTGACTTCGTATCTCCGAGGTGTACATCTCCGCCGAGCCTCCGCCTTTCATTTGCTGTTTCACTGATGATAACAACAGCTTATCTTTGACCTCGTTTCGTCGGATATTGGTAAACTCGATAGGGTTGAACACCACTATTTTGTTTATCTGATAGCGCACGGCAGGCTTCCAATACACCGATTTGATAAGCCCCTCCAGTGCGCTTGGGGTGGGTACGTCGTAACTTACCCTCTCAACTTTCATTTCAGGTCTTGAAAAGCAAGCGTAGTCACCTGTCACGATGATCTTAAAACCATAGCTCATTTTTACATCACTCCTTTTAAGCTTATATTAGTATTTGGTACAATGCTTTCGCTCTACATATATGATACACCATTATGAATAAAATGTCAATAGTTTTCATGTATAAAAAAAGTGTCGGTTTTTTGGCATATTTCACAATTCTACGTTCAATGGTTTGTGGTATAAAAACGTTGACTTTTTAAACTAATGTTTGTATAATATATTTGTCTATGCTTTACGCATATGTGAGTTGAAAAATATTCGTATTCGGTACGATACGGAACACGGCAAGCGGCAGACTGTCTTGGTGGCAGCCTGCCATTTGTTTTAGATGAAATAATCCTGCATTGCGGCTTGGGTGTTCAAACCTGTTTCATTATTATAGTAGCTTTGATTTTCAAGAATAAATATTCCTGTGCCGTGATCGTTAAGCACCCCCTGAGAATAGAGATCCTTGAAAACGTTCATATAGACGGACACTGAATATTTCTGCAATGCTCTTCTTACTGACATATCACCCTTACGCAAGGTTTCAACAAGTTCATGGCAAGTATTATCGCCGATATCGTCGATAACGATAGAGATAGTGTCGGCCGAGATGTATTCAAACTGCATTGCATAGCTTCGGAAGGGTATGCTGTATGGTGACATTAAGCCTTGGCGGTCGAATGAGTTGCTTTGTTCGTTATATTTCGCAATAGAGTTTTCAGCTATACGACTTTGGTTGAAGTCGAAAATGCCGTCGTAGTATTCTTTAATACAATCATAGGAAGTTATGTCTTGGTACTTTTCCAGCAAACCTTTGGTCTTGTTAATTCGCATGGAAAGGTCGCTTCCCTTGCGGTATTTTTCGTCAATGTCAAAAACGTACACATAGCCCTTGTCATCTTTACCCTCACGATTACATCTGCCCCCTGCCTGCAAAATACTATCTAAACCTGAAAGCTGGCGGAAAACTGTGTTAAAGTCAAGGTCAACGCCTGCTTCTACAAGTGAAGTTGAAACTACTGTGATATGCTCGCCATTTTCAAGCTTATTTCTTACTACTTCTATGACATGGCTTCTGTGGGCCGGGGTCATATTGGCGGAAAGGTGATATTTTTCACATTGAAGGAGCTTATAAAGCTCCGCCGCTGTTTTCTTGGTATTCACAACGATCAGGGCATTTTTACACCGAGAGGCTTTCTCGGCAATGTTTTCAAGAGAGGTTTTGCCCATGTCTTTATATTCGCATTTCTTGAAATACTTAAAATTGGTTCGGTCGGTAACAAGCTTATTATAGTTCACATCAGGCAGGAACTTATCAAAAAGCTTAGAATAATCTGGCATTGTGGCGGAGAGAAAAAGGGCTTCGCTGTTAAGATACTTTGTTATATAGCCCACAGCTTTAAGACAGGGGCGAAGAAGTTCTGTTGGAATAAGGTGTATTTCATCAAAAACTATCACGCTGTCACGGAGATTGTGAAGCTTTCGCAGTGCTGAACCTTTATAATGGTATATGGATTGGAAAAATTGCACGCTTGTGGTGATTATAAGTGGTGCGTCCCAATTTTCGCAGGTCCTTTTGAGCTTCTCTGCGGTTTTCTTTTCTTCCTCTGTGTTGCCGTCATAGGAATAGTTTGAATGGTGCTGTAGGACAGGGAGAACGTCGCCGAACATTTTTTCAAACTTATTAGCGGTCTGTTCTATTATACTTGTGTAAGGTATGACGTATATGATTCTCTTCTTTCCGCTCTCTAAGGCTAGTTTCAAACTACATAAGGTTTTTCCACTACCTGTTGGCATATCAAGAATTGAAATATGACTTTTATTGACCGAATTATCAAAAGCTTGTTGCTGAATACGGCTTCTTGCTTGCCTTAATGGAGTATTTGACGGCATATTGCTTAATTCTCTGTTCAGTTTATCAAGTGCCTTTTCAAAATCACCGCTCATGCCACGTTCAACATTTTTATTGCAAAATCTTTCGGTATCGAGAAAGTCTGCGTCTGTCAAGCAAGAGAACACGTACTTGGTGAAAAAAGCGTAACGTTCTATAAGCTCGGTGGGGTCTTTTGCAGAAAGCAGTTCATTTAATGGCGGTGTTATTTCTTCCTGAGTTAGGGTGGCAAATTCTATTTCAGTGGCGTATGCGCTGTAGTCATTATCGCCTGTGTATTCATTTTCTCTTTTTAAAGTGCCGCTAAGAGTCGGGCTGTCGGAGTTGTCGGCATCTGTGCCGCCATCCATAAGTCCTGTGTGGTGTCCTGCGATGCAATACTCCATAAGGGGTGCGAAACAGTCGTTTTTATCTGCAAGTGTTTTATACTCTATCGCTCCGCAGGCAGCATGGCTGAATTTTACTTTGTCATCATCAAGACGTTTCTGAAAGTTAAGAGCATACTTACCTATATCGTGATACATACCCACTTTTTTGGTCAGGGACTTCAAAAGGTCTACTGAAAATATTTCTGCTTTTTCACTTACTCCTGTGAGGTGGGCTTTTACAGTTTGCCTTTCACCGTCCTCACGGGTGTGTGCGTAATATTCCATGGTCATTTCTCCTTTTAGATATATAAGTTGATCTATGTTCTTTTATTATAGCATACAATTTAATACTTGTGGGGAAAATTTTTGTACACATAAACAAATATTTGTACAAATTGTTATATTTTTATTATAATACATTATAATATATAGGTCAACATAAAGCATTCGACATTTTGAAAATTTGACTTGATTATTATTTAAAAATGTGTTAAAATTAAACTATAAGTAAATTTGTATTTTTTTAAGATGTTATGAGAGGAATTTATATGAAGTACAGACTTTTATACAATAAGATCACAATGGTGGTTCTTTCGGCGGTGTTGTCGATGAGTGCTGTATCATGCGGTAAGCTTGACACAAGCAAGCTTGACGGAAACGCTTTGACAGTGACCGAAACCGAGAGCAAAGCGGAAGTCAAAAAAACTAAGGACAGCTCCAGTAAAAAAGAGGTCGAGGTGAATGAAGAAAAGGAACAGCCAAGCTACACCTGCTCGCTGGTTTGCGTGGGCGACAACCTTATACACGACAACATTTATAATGAGGCGCTAAAGCTTGGCGGTGGTGAAAAATATGATTTCACGCAGGCTTATGAACACGTTACAAAGTACATAGAAGGCACTGATGTGGCTATAATCAATCAGGAAACGCTTGTTACAGACAGCGTTGAACCACAAAGCTATCCTATGTTCGCATCGCCGACGGCTGTGGGCGACAAGATAGTTGACATGGGCTTCAATGTGGTTTCTATGTCAAACAATCATGTTCTCGACCAGGGTGAAGAGGGGCTTATAAGCTCTCTTGATTACTGGGACACAAAGGGCATTGTGCATTACGGTGCTTATCGTTCGCAGGAGGACGCTGATACTATCAAGACCATGGAAGTCAACGGAATAAAGTTCGCTTTTCTGGGATACATGGAGCACACCAACGGCAATTATCTCAGCGGTGACGGCGCTCAGGTGATATATCTTGATGAAGAGGACAAGATAAAGGCTCAGATAGAAGAGGCTGACAAAATGGCGGACGTTGTTGTGGTTTCATGTCATTACGGCACAGAGATACAGAACGAGCTTAACGAACAGCAGACGGAGATAACACCTAAGCTTGTGGAGTGGGGTGCTGACCTGATAATAGGCACGCAGGCGCACACTATCAGCACTTGCGGATATCTTGACAAGCCTGATGGCGGACAGGCGTTCGTTTACTATGGTTTGGGCAACTTTATTTCGACTATGTATGACACAAAATCGCTTGTGGGACTTATTGGCAAGCTCAATGTTGTTAAAGACCCTGACACCAATGAGGTGACATTCGAGAACGTTAAGGCGATACCGATAATATCGCACTTTGAGGGTGATTCATACTATGGCGATTGGTACAACTGCACTGTTTATCCTTATGCGGAATACACTGACGAGCTGTTTGCCAAGAATTATGTTGAGGGCTTCACTCGTGAGAGCGTTGAGCAATGCTTGTCTTACATACCTGATGAGTTTCTTAGTATTGAGTAGTCGTGGCAATATGCAGGGGACGGCACCCTCGACGTCCCGTTTGCAAAGTTGATTAAGAATATGATTTTTCTGCGGACGACTTTTATGCCGTCCGCTTTTTTTGGGGTATTGTGTAAAGGTTTACATATATCTTAATAAATTTATATAGCGTAAATATCAATTCATGAAATGTTTACATTAAAATATGCTCAATCCATTAAAATACTCGCACAAATCACTTTTTTACTATTGCAATTTAGGCAAATATGCTATAAAATATACATATAAGGGGAGGAACGGACTTCCCGATAAAATTTTCATTTTTTTATATTCTGAAAACTATTTTAAATTTACAGGAGGGTTTATTACATGAAATTTGCTGACGGTTTCTGGCTTAACCAGAGAGGCTACGAAGTAAACTATGCAAATCAGGCTTTCGAGATCGAAGAGATCGAAAACGGATTCCTCGTTGTGGCAACACCTTTCGTTGTATACAACAGAGCTATGATGCTCGGAAGTGCAAACCTTGAGATCGCTTACACTTCAACTCAGGAGAACTGCGTAAAGGTAAGCATCACACATCACAAGGGTCATGTTGACAATGGTCCGCACTTTGTTCTCGAGGACAAGGGCTTCAAGCCACAGGTAACTGTTACAGACAAGGAAGCCGTACTTGTTACAGGCGACACAAAGCTCGTTGTTTCTAAGGAAAACTGGAGCTTCACATACTATTATAAGGATAAGAAACTCACAAGTGGTGGCTGGAGATCGACAGGCGTTATTTTCGAGAGTGCTTACAAGCAGCAGGCAAGACTTCAGACACAGCTCGACGACACATTCTGGAGCTACCCTGCCGATCCTACAAGAACATACATCAGAGAGCAGTTTGACACTTCTGTTGGCGAATATTTCTACGGCTTCGGCGAGAAATTCACAACATTCACTAAGAACGGTCAGAACGTTGAGATATGGAACGCTGACGGAGGCACTTGCTCAGATCAGTCTTACAAGTCTATCCCATTCTATCTTTCTTCAAAGGGGTACGGTGTATTCGTAAACAGCACTGACAAGGTTTCATACGAGGTTTGCTCTGACACTGTTTCTAAGGTATCCATGACAGTTCCGGGTGAGAGCCTTGAATACTATGTATTCGGCGGTGCTAACCTCACTGACGTACTCAAGGGCTACACTGACCTTACAGGCAAGCCTTCACTGCCGCCTGCATTCTCATTTGGTCTGTGGCTCACAACTTCATTTACAACAACATATGATGAGGAAACTATCACATCATTTATCGATGGCATGGCTGAGAGAGATATTCCTCTTCAGGTATTCCACTTTGACTGCTTCTGGATGAAGGGCTTTGAGTGGTGTAACTTTGAATGGGACAAGTCACAGTTCCCTGACCCACCTGCAATGCTCAAGAGACTTCACGAGAACAAGGGTCTGAAAACTTGCGTATGGATCAACCCATATGTTGGTCAGCGTTCAAAGCTCTTTGACGAGGGTATGAAGAACGGCTACTTCATCAAGAAAACTGACGGCTCTGTATTCCAGTGCGACGAGTGGCAGCCTGGTATGGCTATTGTAGACTTCACTAATCCTGAGGCTTGCAAGTGGTATGCAGGATATCTGAGAAAGCTCTGCGAAATGGGTGTTGACACATTCAAGACAGACTTTGGTGAGAGAATACCTACAAGAGATGTTGTTTACTATGACGGCTCTGACCCTATCAAGATGCACAACTTCTACACATATCTTTATAATGAGTGTGTATTCAATGTACTGAAAGAATATTTTGGAGAGAACAAGGCTTGCTTGTTTGCTCGTTCTGCTACAGCAGGTGGCCAGAAGTTCCCTGTTCACTGGGGCGGAGATTGCTCAGGCAACTACAACTCAATGGCTGAGGTTGTAAGAGGCTGTCTGTCACTTTGTATCTCAGGCTTCGGCTACACTTCACATGACATGGCAGGCTTTGAGGCTACTGCTACACCTGACATTTACAAGAGATGGGCTGCGTTCGGTATGTTCTCATCACATTCAAGACTGCATGGTAACCAGTCATACAGAGTGCCATGGCTCTTTGACGAGGAGTCCTGCGACGTTCTGCGCTTCTTCACAAAGCTCAAGGGCAAGCTCATGCCTTATCTGTGGGCTCAGGCTATCAAGACACACGAGGTCGGCGTACCTGTAATGAGAGCAATGGTCATCGACTTTGCTGACGACCCAACTTGCCTGACGCTTGACAGACAGTATATGTTCGGCGACAACATTCTTGTTGCTCCTATCCTTAATGACGAGGGTATCGCTGAATACTATGTTCCAGAGGGCAAGTGGACAGATATTATCACCGGCAAGGTTCTTGAGGGCGGCAAGTGGTATAAGCACAAATGCTCATACTTTGAGATTCCTGCTCTTGCTAAGCCAAACAGCATTATTGCATACGGCAACTTTGAAAGACAGATAGAGTATGATTATCTTGAGGGCACAACATTCACTATCTACGAGCTTGAGGACGGCAAGAGTGCAGTTTGCCCTATTTATGACACTGAGGCAAACAAGGTATTCGAGCTGACAGCTACAAGACACGGCAACAAGATTGAGTGCGAATACACTGACACAAAGGCAAGCTTCAAGATCGCTGTGGCTAACACAGACAAGACTGTTGAAATTGCTCCTAACTTCAGTGGCAAGGTAATTATTGAACTCTAATGACTAAATAAAATCATCGCTCCGAGAGATCGGGGCGATTTTTTTTGCGTTCACACATAAAATCGGGGCAAATGAGGGTAAAAATTCTGTATATTTGCTCTTGAAGAAAATATGAGATTGGGGTATAATATAGATAGTACGATTTGAGGAGTAATTTTATGAAGTCAAGAATAAGAAGTGCTATACCGAAAAAGATAATCGGCATAAATATCAGTTCGCAAAAGCGTGATATCATTGAAGATATTGCTCAAAGCGAAAATGCGGAGGCTGTTTTCTTTGACAATGAGATAATGGGACAGCAGGTGGGATATCTTTGCGGTTTCAAGGGCTTTGTCAGGTCTGAAAAAGAGGGCGAGGACATCACGGACGAGTGCCTTATTTTTTCAGGCATTGACGGCAGGTCGCTTGACCCGATACTGAAAAAGCTCAGGGAGAAAGGTGCGGCAGTGGAGCTGAAAGCCATTGTCACGGCACACAATCAAAGCTGGAACGTTGGCGAGCTTATAAAAGAGCTGCGGCGTGAACACCTTCACATGAATGGGGGCGACAGCGGTGAAAAGTAAATACAAGGCTATAATTTACATTATTCTGTCGGCTTTTTCATTTGCATTCATGTTCGCTTTTGTGCGGCTTTCGGGAGACTTACCGACGGTGCAAAAGACCTTTTTCAGAAATTTTGTGGCGTTGTTTTTCGCTATCGGAGTGCTGAAGAAAAATCACATACGCTTTCACATTGAGGGCAAAAAGAACAATGCGGTCATTTTTGTGAGGGCACTTGCCGGCACGCTAGGAATGCTTGGAAACTTTTATGCCATAGATCATCTTGTGCTGTCTGACGCTTCCATGCTAAACAAAATGTCACCGTTTTTCGTTATCATTTTCTCTTTTATTTTCCTTAAAGAACGGCTGACTTTCTTTCAGGGCTTCACTGTAGTTTGTGCATTTATAGGAAGCTTGTTTATCATCAAGCCGAGTTTTCAGAATGTGGACTTCTTCCCTGCCCTTGTCGGTTTTCTAGGAGGAATGGGAGCGGGACTTGCTTACGCTTGCGTAAGATACTTAGGACAACATGGAGTAAATGGTGCGGTGATAGTTGCATACTTCTCGGGATTTTCCTGCTTGTTCACCCTGCCGTTTCTAATATTAGATTTCCACCCTATGACGATTTTCCAAATACTTTGTTTATTGGGAGCTGGCGCAGGTGCGGCAGGCGGACAGTTCGCTATAACTGCGGCTTACACTCACGCTCCTGCAAGGGAGATATCAGTTTATGATTACTCGCAGTTGATATTCACAACTATCCTTGGATATTTCCTATTTGGCGACATTCCTGACGGCTGGAGTTTTCTTGGATATTTCATTATCATTGCAATGGCCGTGCTTGTTTTTCTTTACAACAATGTTTGGCACAAGGATAACGAGGTCAAGGGCTGACAAAAAGGTAAACAAAAAGAGCGTTTTTACTTTCTCGGTAAAAACGCTCTTTATTATTTATATTGTGGTTTATGCTCCGCCTGCGATAAATCTCTTGAGATCCTGTGGGTTTACGCACTTTTCAAGCGCAACGTCCATGGAGATCGTCCTCGAACGAACGAGCTTTGCAAGCTCCTGATCCATGGTCTGCATTCCTGTTGCTTTACCTGTCTGCATTGCTGAACCAATAAGGTGTACCTTATCGTCACGGATCATAGCTTTGATAGAGTCTGTTGCATTAAGAATCTCACAGCAAGCTACACGGCTTGTGCCGTCGAATGTACGGCAAAGTGTCTGAGTACAGATACCTACAAGAACGGAAGCAAGCTGAGTTCTGATCTGATGCTGCTGGTGTGCAGGGAAAACGTCGATAATACGGTCGATAGTTGACGGTGCGGACGTTGTATGAAGTGTACTCATAACAAGATGTCCTGTTTCAGCGGCGGTAACAGCAGCTTCGATAGTCTCGAAGTCACGCATTTCTCCTACGAGGATAATGTCCGGGTCCTCACGGAGAGCAGCACGGAGAGCAAGTGAGAAGCTCGGTACGTCAGGTCCGATCTCTCTCTGGTTTACCATACATCTCTTATGAGCGTGCATATACTCGATAGGATCCTCAATAGTGATGATATGAGCTGATTTATGGATATTTACATGGTCGATCATTGCGGCAAGAGTTGTTGACTTACCTGAACCGGTAGGGCCTGTTACAAGCACAAGTCCACGAGGTCTCATTGAGAACTCTGCAAGGATAGGTGGCAGGTCAAGGTCGGTAAGGGTCGGGATATCGTTTCTCAAAAGACGGAGAGCGATGGCCGTGTTTCCTCTCTGACGATACACGTTTACACGGTGACGGAAACCTCTTGAAGATACATATGTAAAGTCGGTATCAATATGGTCTTTGATAGACTGACGCTGCTTATCTGTACACATATCCTCACATATTTTGAGAATTTCGATCTCGGTCATATCAGGATATGAGGAAAGCTTTCTCAGGTTACCGCCCTGTCTAACTATCGGCGGAATACCTACGGTGAAGTGCAGGTCGGAACAGCCAAGGGCTCTTGCTTCATCAAGAATTTTGTTAATGTCGATTGCCATTAGAATTTACCTCCATATATTTCTTTTTTATACAGCATATGTTACACGGATAAGTTCGTCCATTGAGGTCTTGCCTTGCTGAACAAGCTCTGAAACGTTGTCACGAAGCAGGTGACAGCCCTCTTTCTTTGCAAGCTCCTGAATTTCGTCAGCTTTTGCTCCCCTTGTGATAAGAGCCTGCATAGACGGTGTTGCGAGAAGGATCTCATGGATAGCGGTTCTTCCCTTATATCCTGTGTTATTGCACTTTGGACAGCCACATGGGTCGTACACCTGCACTGAATGGTCAAGACCCATAAGCTCGTTTTCTTCCTCAGTTGACATTCTAGGCTTTTTGCACTCAGGGCAAAGCACCTTTGTAAGACGCTGAGCAACGATACCGATAAGTGAGGTTGCAACCATGTATGCCTCAACGCCCATATCCACAAGTCTTGTTACAGTAGAAGCGGCGTCATTGGTATGAAGTGTTGACAGAACAAGGTGTCCTGTAATAGCGGCACGGATAGCGATCTCGGCAGTTTCAGCATCACGCATTTCTCCGACCATTATGATGTCAGGGTCCTGACGGAGGATAGAACGAAGGGCTGCACCGAATGTCATGCCTGCCTTTTCGTTTATCTGGCACTGGTTTATGCCGTCGATCTTTTTCTCGACTGGGTCTTCGACAGTGATAACGTTGTTGCTTGGTTTAGATATTTCGCCAAGTGCGGCGTAAAGTGTTGTAGATTTACCTGAACCTGTAGGGCCTGTTACAAGGACAACACCCTGTGGCACTTTAAGGCAAGACTCAAATCTCTTATAGTTATACTCGGTCATACCCAGGTCGGTTATTTTTCTAAGGGACATATCGCCTGTTGCGAGGATACGGAGAACGACTTTTTCACCGTACACCATTGGAAGGTTAGATACACGGAGGTCAAGAGTTGTGCCGTCAACGACCTGTGACATACGGCCGTCCTGCGGGACACGCTTTTCTGCGATATTCATGCCGCTCAAGATCTTGAAACGGGTAACAAGCGAAGTATGAAGTGCGGCGGAAAGAGTCATAAGCTCGATAAGGTCGCCGTTTACACGGATACGGATAACGGTTTTATCCTTGAATGGCTCGATATGTATATCCGTTGCGTCCTGACGCTGGGCATTCTCGACGATAGCGGTAGCAAGTTTAACGATAGGAGCGTTCTCGATTCTCTCCTCGGAGATATCCTTAAGTTCTTCAAGGTTAAGCTCTTCCTCTTTTTGCTTTGTAGCTTCGTCAACAACGGAGTTAACCTGACCTTCTGAGTACATCTTACCGATAGCACGGTTGATAGATGACTTTGTGGCAAGGACAGGTGTTATGCTGCAGCCTGTGATAACACGGAGATCCTCGAAAATATAGAAGTTGATAGGGTCATTAGTTGCAACGGTCATACGCTTGCCTATTTTGCTGACTGCGATGACGTTATACTTTCTTGCAGTTGCCTCCGGTATCTTCTTGACTATATCAGGCATAAGCTCAGTATTATCAAGGTCGATATAAGACACATTCAGTCGCTCGGCAAGGACCTGACAGAACTGAACATCGGTAACGAGCTTCATGTCAATAATGACATCACCAAAAAGTCTTCCCTTTTGCTCCTTCTGTTTGGCAAGGACTTCCTGAAGCTGTTCTTCAGTTATAAGACCTTTCTGTACCAGATACTGACCGATAGGGCCGTTTCTCATATATATTACTCCAATCCTCCGCATTGATTTAGGGATCCGACGCTGCGGAAACGTCTGCTGCGGTGCAAAAACCGCAAAAAAATCATATTATCTATTGTAATCTTCATGAAAGTATGATAAAATTAATATATTAACTAATGAATCCAAAGGAGGATCACTGTGGATAATTTAACCTTATCATACATAATCATTTATGTATTTGTGTTCATCTTCGGAGCGTGCATAGGCAGTTTTCTTAATGTCTGCATATACCGATTGCCGAAAAATGAAAGTCTTATCAAGCGAAATTCTCACTGTATGACCTGCGGTGAGCCGATCAAACGGCGTGACCTGATACCGATAGTAAGCTGGTGCATACTTCGTGGAAAGTGTCGAAGCTGCGGTGCAAAGATATCGGCAAGATACACTATAGTTGAAACGCTGAACGCACTGCTCTACTTATGGGTATTCTACCATTTTAATGGAATTTTCAATCCGCTTCGTGCAGCACTTGTCTGTCTGTTATTCTCTGCTCTTATCGTTGTATTCTTCATGGACTGGGACACACAGCTTATCAACACATATGTTGTGATATTCATAGGTTTACTTGGTGTTGCGGAATACATCTTCTGCAAAGATCAGACGGGACTTACGCTTAAATCACACTTGATTGGATTTTTCATTGTGAGCGTGCCTTTGCTTATTATTTGTCTTATCACACATGAGAAAGCAATGGGCATGGGAGATGTATATCTCATGGCAGCCGCAGGGCTGTTTCTCGGAATGCAAGGTGCTTTGGTAGCGCTTCTTATCGGACTGATAACAGGCTCGATTGGAGGACTTATCCAGAAGCACCGCAGCGGTGATTCAGTATTTGCATTTGGTCCATATCTCTCCATAGGAATTGCTGTTGCAGCTTTGTACTCAGAGCAGATCGGTTCATGGTACATGGACTTTACTGGTCTTAACGAGATGATGAACGAAGCAATGCTGATAATAAGATAATTGCACAAATTCCGCAGTTTGATACTGCGGAATTTTTTTGCTCAAAAAATCCTCTTAATAGAAGTTTTCTGTTAAGGGGATTTTTTCAGCAATCAGACCCATGGAGGGGTCTGATTGAGAAAAGAAATTACTGTACCTTAGATACTGTAATATCAGATGGGTTAAGTGAATACTTTGAAAGATCCTCAGTATACTTTGGATCGTTGTACTTCTTAAAATACAACGTAACTGTGACGGTTCCACCCGCTGGAATAAATACACAGTTTGATGGGTTATTCAAATCGTTGTTCGTTGTAAATCCACAAACCTTATCATTTGGAATTTTCAATCTCCAATCCGCCTGCATCTGATCAAATGCAAAACCAACATTAGCACTTAAAGACCAGATCTTTACAACATCAGAACCATTATTCTGTATTGTTATATCATAGTCTATCTCACCATCATTGATTTTTCTTGCGATACTGCTGATAACGTACAAATCATTTGTCGGTTTTGAAATGAAGGTTGCCTCAAAAACAGTATCTGATGTTATAACCTTAGTAGATATATCATCGCTTGTTCCTTCTACGACCCAACCGCCAAATATCTTATTAGCGTCTGACGAAACAGGGGTAGCTCCTGGATAATTTGCATACTGTCCATCGGAAACATAAATAGTTGAGGCATTTATTAAAGAACCGTTTAATTTGAACTCAACCTTATGCTTGTTCTGTACAACCGGAACGAAAATAACTGAGTTATCTGTAATAGAAACATCAGTAAGACCCTTTGAGTTATCTGATTTGTATACCCACTTAACAAAATCCTGTTTTATAGTATCCATGTCAGTTGGAATTCCCGGGTCATTTGCAAAGTCGCCATCATAGACACTTGTTGTTGTAAATGTAGAACCGTCGATATTCTCAAACGTTACTGTAAACTGGGTTTTCGGTGCAACAGGCGGATAAACACATGAGAATACCATATCCTTGTTTATCGTTACACCTGTTGTAAAATCAGCAACGTTATTCTTGCTGTCTACCCAATAAGGTGTGCCATAACCTGTTCTTGGTGTCATAGAAGGTGGAGCTTTATAAACTGTACCCGCCTTGACAGACTTAGTATCTATCTGTTTACCACGAAGCGTTGGTTCAGGGTCGCTTGCAGAGTAGATAAACTTTACACTGTATGTTTTTGAACTTGAAACTGTTGTCTTATCGTAGAAAATATAAGTATATGTGTTTGAAGCGTCAAGGCTGTAATACTTTTCCTGCTGAGCTGTGCAACCTGCAGGAGCAGTAGTTGCCTGAGGATATGTGACATAATCAGGAGCTACAGAGAAATCTTTATAGTCATTAACATTGTATGAATCGCCTTCATCTATGTTAATATTTGTGAGATTTACTGCTGCGTCCTTTTTATACTTTGTTTTCGTAAAAGTATAGCTTCCGTTCTCATATGTTGGCTGATAGGCTGTAAGAGAAACGTCGAGAGTATACATTTCCTCAATTTTGCTGATACTTGCACCGATATCAAACTTATAATTGTCGTAAAAATCAACGCCTCTGGCAACAGCAGAATTATTAAAGTTTAAGCCCTCTGTATTTACCTTACCTACATTGAGGATACAGCCTTTTGCACCCATTCTCTTTGCGGCTGTATCCGTGTCGCTACCTGAATAGTTTTTCAGACTATAGCCACGAAGATTATTATTGTCAATAACGATACAGTTTGAATAGGTCACACCGCTTGCACCGATAGTACCAGAGTTTGAAACATCAGGCACACCTACATAATCTTTAAGAACAAGGACATTGGTCGAATATCTAAGCTCATCGTCAAGATAGTCTATAAGACCTGAACCTATGACATTGCTTTCCATTGTTGCATCAGCGTCATGATAAACGTTATTTGCAGGTTTGATCATATTAAGGATAGCTCCGAGGATCACACCAAAAATCGTTACCACAACGATAAGCTCAACAAGGGTAAAACCCTTGCGGTTTTTATTCATTTTCAAGATCCTCCCTCCTTATGGTGTTGGTTGTGCAGCGTCATATTCAGCCTGATTTTTGTAATCAGAACCGCCCATATAATGGATAACTACATAACCTGTAGCTTTACCTGACGCATCTTTTTCAAGATAATGGTCAAAGGTCGCATCTGTGATCTTAAATGCAGCCGCATCGGCCGTTGGAGTGCTGCTGTAAAGATCAGATGACTGTGAGAAGCCGAAATAATCGCTTCCTGTTACGCCTGAAAGCACAACGCCAAACTGCTGACTTCCGCCGTCACCGATAGGAATAAGAAGTGAATTTCCTGATGAGTTATTATTTACATCAAAGAACTTTCCGCCTGTAAGCTCAGGAGTGAGAGCATAGAAATTCATATCTGCTCCTGAATTGTTGTAAAATTTTACCCAATATACGCTCTTTTCAGGATTAGGTGTAATGTTTACGTCCTTACCTTGAAGAAATTTAAGCTGATAGCCTGCGTCTTCATCAATATTATTAAGCTTTGCTTTAAAGCCATAGGCTGTAGTATTGAACTTTATGCCGCTTCCAAAGTCTGCCTCAAGGGCAAACTCATTTGTAGTTTTGCCGCTTGAAGAAAACTTGTTTACCTTCAACTCGTTCATATTGACGGTCTTGTTATCATTATACTGCTCGGCATTTACTGCCTGAGTATACATTTCATTGTTGCGGTAGTAGTTTTCAAGATTCTGTTTTTTTGCCGCTACAGCAACTGTAACAAGCATAGCTGACATACCTGACAAAAGTGCCATTGCTATGATGACCTCTACAAGAGTCATACCCTTTTTATTTTTGCTGTTCTTTTTCATGAGTATACTCCTTTCAATTAGTAATGATCATATCTGTCAAGAGTATATCCGAATGCTGAATCGTCCTTGCCGCCCTTTGCATTCTGCATTACAGAAGTAGTTGAAGGCTTGGTGTATACATAGAACGCTGTATTGGCGTTACCAAAGCTGTTTGCGATAACTACACCGACTGCACAGCACTGAACGGTCATTTTTCCGCCTGCTGAGTCTGTAACATTAAGTCCACTAAGACCACTTGTTGCTATATTAACCATTGCTTCCGGTGAGTAGAATGAACCCTGGAAGAAACTGTTGTTTGTGGCGCTAAGTGTTGTGTTCTCAGCAAATAAGAAAATGATACTGCTGTTTGATGGTCTGTAAGAGCCTGCAACGTCCACTGATGTTGGATTAAGGACGAAACTGCTCTGTGGAGCACCAGGATTACCCTTAGTATTATTAAGTGTACCAGCGTCATACATACGAACATAAGTGTCATAATCAAATATTTTCAAGCCACTAAAGTTATAGTTACATGCGCTTGAACCCGAATGCTTGGACTTGCCTGTTACTGAGTCGATACCATTAAGTGTAATAGCACTGCCTGAGTCTGAAACAAAATAGCAGTTGTATTTTCTGTCACCTGTAGTTGTATCAATTATATTTGAACGATTTCTGACAACTATAGTTGGAGACCAGCTTGAATCAAGACTAAGACCATTTTGAAGTCTTATAACAATATCGCCTGAAGAATCAGAAACATCAACGAGGATCCTTGAACCATTGCCATAATCATTGAACGAAAGATCAGATGCCCATGTACAGCTTGATGTTATTCTCAATTTGTAGCGGCTTGTAACTGGAGTCTTTGCTCCTGTTCCTGTAAGGTCTATTAGCTCAGTAAGCGTGTAGTCAACATTAGTCCAATTGCTTGCAAAGGAATTGAAAGTTTTAGTGTTTGAGCCATCATAGAAAGCCTGATATTCATCAGAGATCGTTGTCACATTAGTATCATTGCTCATGAAGAAATCTTCCGGATAATATACATAGGCATCAGCAGATACAGGTATCTGTGGCTTTGCGTCACGACCTGCTTTGCTAAGAACAGCTCCTTCATGAATATTTGAAGCCGGGCAGACAATCTTATCTTTACCTGTGATAGTGCCGGTAACATAAACAGAGCCTGTTACCTTAAGTGACTTTGTGACATTAAGATCACCCTCGACATAGAGAGAACCATTGATCGTCTGACCATTTGCGCCAAATGTTGCATCGCCATTATAAGCACCTGCGCCCTTATAAACGTAGAAGTTACCATACTGTGTATAGTCATTTCCGCCAATGTTAGCTTCACAACAGAACAAATCGACATCAAAACCTGAAGAACCAACGTCCATATGGTTTGAAGTAGAAAGCTTCTGACCGATATTAACATAGTTATATCCGTCTGCTCTTGCCATTGTGGAGTTGATGTGGAATTCATTTGAAACATCAAGGTTTTCAGAAATTGTAACAGTTGAACCCTGCTTTTCATCTACAAGACTAGGCTTGAGCATGATAAGAGGCTGAGTTGAAACCTCCAAAGAACCATACATAAGATAAGAACCATAGATACTGGTATTGTTTGTAAATCTATAGACCTTACCAGTGGTATTATTGATACCAGCCATGTCACCGATAACGTTAAGGTTATCGTAACCTGCGCCGCCGTTACCAACAAGCTCGATAGTATTTGTATATTCGGCAGGCTTTGTAACTGACTGCGTGGAAATATGAGCTGCTACCTTTTCAGTTTTTCCCAGATAAGTAGTTTCACAGGTAACAACGATATTTGCAACACTTGTACCCTCCTGTGCTACAGTTATCTTTGTGGTACCGATATTATCGCTTTTACCGTCACCGCCGTTATAACTTACAGTAGTAGTAGTACCCTTACCGCTGTTAGCACTTGCCAGCTTTTTAAGGTTATCTATGGCCTTTTTCTGCTGAGCCTTTGCAGTAGGGTCATTGGTAGGAGCAGTATCAGTTTGTATCTGATTAATAAAGCTTTCAAGAGTAGATGAAGCTGTCAGATAAGCCTGTTTGCTCTTATAGTTATCATTTGTTTTTGTCCTATTTACCGAAACAAAAGAAACAGTTGCAGTCAAAAGTATTGACAGCATGAGCATGACAGCAACCGCTGTGAAAAGCACGACTCCGGGTTTGTTTCTTTGTTTCCTCTTCGGAGTATTCTTCATATTAACCACCTTTCTTAGTTTTATTATCACTTATGCTATACTTTTTTCATTTTACACAGGTTGATTACTTATATAAAATTTTTAATCATTATATAGCACTAATTGGCAGGATAAGAAATATTCCTTATCCTACCAAATAGTTTTCTCTTAGCTGGCAGAAGGATCAGCAAGCTTCTTCAAAACGTACATATTGAGTGTCATTGTACCGGAGATCTCGCTTTCGTTGACATTCTCAATGTTAACATTCTGGATAACCATGCTCTTTTCGTTGTTTGTCGTCAGGTTGTCAGCAAAATTCTTGAAACCTGAAAGCGAGCTTTTGAACTGAATGTTAAGGCTATAGTAACCTATTGTCTGTGCAGCTGTTTCATTGGTATCAGCTGCATTAGCGTCTGCAGCTGATGAATCAGCTGTGCTTGCATTATTGTATTCATCTACCTTAGTGTCAAAATCAGTAGCTGTTGCTGTTGACTCATAAGCAAAAGGCGAAAGAACTGTGCTGCCGTATGATGAAATAGTCATATTGGAGTTTTTGATCTTTACATCATCAACATTAAAAAGCTCACGAACCTTATCAGTAGCCTTGTATGCTACCTGATAATCATAGAAGTTAGCTGCGACCTGTGAGGTGCTTGTATAAAGTGTCTGAATCTCAGCGGCAAGGTTCTTATCCTTGTCTACCTGATCTTCAAGCTCGCTGAGCTGTACCTTTGCTGATTCCAGATCACTGCTTGCCTGACTACACTCATCAATGGCAGGCTTAATAAAAAGCATAAAACCTGCAACAATTATAAGCAGTACGAATACTACTATCAAAATCATTTTATCACGATAATTCAACTTCATAATTATTCACCCTCGCCCTCTTCTTTAAGATAAAGTGTCAGCGAATCAAGCGTTACGCCTGAGCTGCCTTCTTCACCGATCGAATATCCGTTGTATCCTACATCTTCCTGGAAGAGTCCTGTACCTACAAGGGCATCGATTGCTGTTTTTACATCTGACTGATCATCAAGCTCAACCTTAGTAAGTGTTACTGTACCAGCTTCAAGGTTATATGTAAAGCCTTCATACTTGAAAGAACCAAGAGCTTCCTTGATATCGTCAAACATCTCACTTGACACGACCGGAAGTGTTTCAAGAGCTGCATTTGCTGATGTAACATAGTTTGAATAATCCTGCATGATCTTCATCTTATTGTGAAGTATCTGGTTCTGAGCGATCTTCTCATTGCAAACAGCTATCTTATCATTAGTCTTGTCTATATCTTTCTCGATAGAACTCTTCCTGAGATTAATAACAAGTGTTGCACCTGCGATAAGCACTGCGGCTGCCGCAGCGAAGATACCGCCTGTCATGAGCAGCGATCCCATTCCGCTGTTGCCGCCCTTACCTGTGGACTGATCGACTTCGAGGAGGTTGATCTTCTCTGTTGCCTTGTTTCTCTTATAGAGAGCACCGATAGCATTAGCGAATACTGTAAATTCGAAGTTCTCGAAACCTGTGATCTGAGCAGGCACACCGAGAACGGAAGCCTTTATATCAAGACCGTCAAGAGCGTCAACGAGTTTAATGTAGTCCTCGATAAAGCCATAGAGAATAACATTTTCAAGTCCTGAACCGCCTCTTGCCTTATTGAACTGCTCCATTCTGAAGATGTTCTCGTTAAGAGCTTCAGTGATATAATCATCAGAATCATAATCATCTTCTGAGATAGGAACGTATCTGGCGAATGCCATCTGTCCATTCTCAAAAAGTGTAAGACCAAGGAAGTTCTTATCGATCTGGCAAACCAACAGTGGCATTTTCTCCATGTTGGACTTGTCAGCAAGAACGATTCTTGCGATAGAGTTACATCCGATGTTAACAGATCTGAGGTTCATGCCCATAATGTTATAAAGCTTTCTGTAGCTTTCAACTATCGTACTAGGGCAAGCTGTTGCAAGTACCTTCACTGCGCCAGGATTATCCTCGCCTGCTTCACCTACTACTGTATATGAGATAGAATACTCATCTGTGATACCCATTTCCTGGCTCATATGGTTCTGTACCATAAGCAGGAACTCATTACCCTTTGCCTTTGGAACTACAAGCTCCTTGAATACGATGTTGCTCGATGAAAAAGTAACGATAGCGTCCTTATCCATCATATCCTCAGCCTTGATCTGTGTGAGCAGTAACTCAGACAGACCAGAAAGGTTGATGACCTCACCGTTAAGGATCATATCCTCAGGAACGTCTACCTGCAAAGATCTCTCGATCCTTATCTTGTTAGAGGAGTTATCACCTTTAACAATGTTGATTTGTCTATCAGAAATATCAAATGATAGCATTTATTCCTTCACCTCTTAAATTATTTTTCAAAACAAATATCTTCCCTCTCCGTTTTAAAGGAGAGGAGATATTTAAAATTAACGAACACAAAATGCAGACCCTTAGTTTTCCAGACCTGACAATGAACCGTAGAGCAGTGGGAAGATACCCGCAAGGCAAAGACCGATCGCAACACCCATGAATACGATGAGCAATGGTTCCATAAGTCCTACAAGTCTTGTAACGGCTGCGTCTGCTTCTTCCTCATAGTAGTCAGCAGTTTTCTCAAGGATCTCATCGAGAGCACCTGATTCCTCACCGACATAGATGATGGAAGTAAACATTCCTTCAAATATCTCTGTTTTTGCAAGTGACGCTGAAAGAGGTGCGCCCTGCTTAACTTCATCAACTACCTGAATGAACATCTTATCAACATAAGCGTTTCCAAGTATTCTTGACGAACGTTCAAGACACTCTACCATTGGGATACCGCTTGAATAAAGTGATGAAAGAGTTCTTGCGAAACGACCCTCGTAGATCTTTACCATAAGCTTTCCGGCGGCAGGCATCTTTATCTTTATGTAGTCAAATTTAAGTCTGACTGACGGTACTTTCAAGGCGTATATCCAACCGAATATCAAAACAACGACCACGATAAGAATGATATACCATTTTGCCTTGAAAAAGTCACTGAATGAGAAGAGAGCCTTAGAAAGTGCAGGCATCTGATCCTCTGGCATAAGACCTGCAAATATAGGCATGATGAACGTAAACATACCGATTACCATGACGATACAAAGAACGCCAAGTATGATAGGATAAGTCATCGCACTCTTTACCTTATTGTTCAACTTGTTTGAGTTTGCATAGTAATCGCTCAGACGCTGCATTGTCATATCAAGCGTACCTGAGGTCTCACCTGCGTCTACCATTGAAATGAAAAAGTCCGGAAAGCTTCCTCTTCTTGTATCGAGGGCCTCGGTAAAGCTCTGACCTTTCTGAACATCGTCATAAACGCTTCTCCAAACATCCTTTGCACCCTTATTCTCCTCTTCCTTATAGAGAATGTCGAGTGCTTTAACAATGGTAAGACCCGATGTCATCATTGCCGCAAGCTGACGGCAGCAGAAAGCAAGTTCCTTAGTATTGAACTTGTGCACAGATTGTTTGCCTGCACCGCCCAATGCTTCTGTATAACTTATACAGAAAAGACCTTGTTCGTGGATCTTGTCCAGTACTTCCTGTGCATCCTCAGCCTCATAGATACCCTTTATGGTTTTTCCCGAGGTATCCTTAGCAACATAGGAAAATTTCTTCATAATATGTAGATACACCTCCACTTATTTATACATTTTGTGCATTCATAACAAAAAACTTTAAAAATACACAAAACGCATTTTTATAATTATAACATTATTTTCATCTTTTCGCAAGTGATTGAGTGCTTTTTAAGCGTTAATTTATTTACAAAATAATCTTCACAAATTTATCGAATTTGTACAAATAGAATAATTAAACTAACATTTTAAATAAAGTTTAACATTTGAAGCGAGTTCATACAGATTTCCGATAGTAAATACTCTTATTTATGTTCAAATAATACAATTTATACTTTATTATCTGTCTTGCCCGCACTAAAAGATTTCATACTTTTGAGAATGACAGGATGCTTATGAACATACACTTTATAGGCTATCAGATAGAAACAATAGGACGCTGCAAGAAGAAGTCCTATGCCGATGATCACGCTTACAAGGTAGTTCATGCCCACGCCTTCATTCAGCCATATACACGGATAATAAAGCACCTTATAGAAGATATCTCCCTTGCCCTCCTGACTGAATGAATCTCTGAATATTGCAGGAATAAAATACACTAGAAGCATAAGAAGATACACTATTGTAATATTGACCCAGCTCCAATTTTCATATGCGGCATGGCGTTTGCCGTCGTCATAAAAAAGCCTTAGGAAAAATATAAGCATGACCGCAAAGCCTATAAATGAGTCTACATTACTATTTGTCATAAAGCTTTTGAAAGCAGATGTACTTGACGGAAAGACCGTAACCAGAGCCGGTATCAGCACAATGCCTGCAAAGGCTGAAAACAGTGTAAGAACGATCATTATCCCAATTCTCGACAGAATGTACTTTAAAAATTTTATTGGCTCCATAACTACCTCCGTTTTATTCTTTTGCTTATAAAGTCTTTATGCTTTACGCATCATCTTACATGATAAAGTTTTCAAACTTTACATCTTTCAATTATCTGACATAGTTTTATCAAAGAGTTTATCCACAAGCTCTCTTAGATATATATTTTCTGTACGCTCAAGTTTAGGATCTGCGTTTCTGATAAGCTGTGCGGCTTCCTGTGCTTTTCTTAGTATATCCATATCCTGTGACATATCCGCTATCTTCAATGCAGGAAGGCCATGCTGTCTGCTTCCGAAAAAGTCACCGGGACCTCTGAGTTTAAGATCTTCCTCAGATATCTTAAAGCCGTCGTTAGTCTTGCCCAAAATTTTAAGCCTTTTCACGCTTTCCTCATTCACGTTGTCTGTAATGAGGATACAACTTGATTTATATTTACCTCTTCCCACACGGCCACGAAGCTGGTGAAGCTGGGAAAGACCAAATCTGTCAGCATTTTCTATTACCATTATTGCCGCATTAGGCACGTCAACTCCTACCTCCACAACTGTTGTGGAAACGAGCAGGTCTATTTTATGCTCCTTGAAATCATTCATGACCTGTTCTTTCTGAGCACCGCTCATTCTGCCGTGAAGAAGTCCCACAGTGTAATCTTTAAACGTACCCTGAGAAAGCTTTTTAGCATAGGTCTTAACGTCCTGCAAGTCCATATCACTTTCCTCTATCATTGGACAGACTATATAACCCTGTCTGCCCTCGTCAAGATATTTTTTCACATAGTTAAAAGCACGCTCGCGAAGCTTTCCTGTAACGGCATAAGTTTCAACAGGCTGTCTGCCCTTAGGAAGCTCTTTCAGTACAGAAATATCAAGGTCGCCGTATATCATAAGGGCAAGAGTTCTAGGGATAGGCGTGGCTGACATAACAAGCTTATGGGGATTTTCACCCTTTGAAGCAAGTGCCGCACGCTGTTCAACACCGAAACGGTGCTGCTCGTCTGTTATGACAAGGGCAAGCTTTTTGAACTTCGTTGTCTGCTGAACAAGAGCGTGTGTTCCCACTGCAACGGTGTATTCACCGTTTTCAAGCCCCTCTTTCACAAGCTTTTTCTGTTTTGCGGTCATAGAACCTGTGAGCAGTGCCACTTTTACGCCTAGCGGTTCGAGAAAGCCTTTGAGTGTCTCGTAATGCTGTTCTGCAAGAATCTCTGTAGGCGCCATAAGTGCGCTCTGACAGCCATTTTCATACACAAAATATGCCGCTCCTGCCGCAACTGCGGTCTTGCCCGAGCCAACGTCGCCCTGAACGAGTCTGTTCATAGGCTGTTCTTTCTGCATATCTCTGATACAATCCTCTATGGCGGTTTGCTGGCTGTTTGTAAGGATAAAAGGCAGAGCGTTATAAAAGCTGTCCATATCCTGCGTTTTCAGCACAAAGCCGCTTTTTTCACGGCTTCGGCTTTTCATAAGCTGCATACCGAGCTGCAAAACAAGAAGCTCGTCAAAGACAAGGCGATTTTTCGCAAGCTCGCAGGTGTGCATATCTTTTGGAAAATGTATATTCTCCAAAGCATATTCAAGAGAACAGAAATTATACCTATGCATTATGCTTTTTGGCAGCGGCTCATAGATATTCTTATTAAAAACATTCAGGGCGAGCCTTACTGTTTTTCTGAGCATTTGCTGACTAAGACCCTCTGTGAGGTGATAGACAGGCTGGACTTTATCTTCCGTATCGGCAGAAAGTATCACAGGAGAATTTATCTCTTTTCGCACAAGGTTTCCTGTTATCCTGCCGCAGAGGTAATACTCTTTATCCACTTCAAGCTGTTTATACATATACTCGCTGTTATAGATAACTATTACAAGGTCGGTGACGTCGTCGGTAAAAATGACTTTGTACACTGACAGACCTTTTCTGATATGGGCTTCAGGGAGCTTTTTAACTACTCTGCCCTTTACTATGCAAGGCTCGTTAGTTGGTGCGTCGGCTATGGGGACGGGCGAGGTATAGTCAATATAACTTCTTGGATAATGACAAAGCAGGTCATATACTGTCTTTACGCCTAATTTTTCATAACATTCGGCACGTTTTTCGCCGACGCCTTTTAGATACTCTATTGGTTTTTCAAGATCTTTTAACAAATCCTCACCACCTGTCAGCTTTTACTCCACTTAATACGATTATATCATACATCACATAAAAGGTCAATGACTTTTATTCAAATCATACATATTTATGCCATTTTCCCTGCACGTTTTGCATTTTTGCACAAAAAAAGGACAGATGAAAAAAATCATCTGTCCTTGATAAAAACTATATGTTATTATATTTTCTCGCCAAACTCAGAATACTCGATAGAAGCTCTGATGAAATCTCTGAACAGAGGGTGCGCTCTGTTTGGTCTTGACTTGAACTCTGGGTGGAACTGAACACCAACGAACCATGGGTGTACATTCTTTGGAAGCTCTACTATCTCAACAAGCTTTTCGTCAGGTGAAAGGCCTGCAAGCATAAGACCTTTATCTTCAAGAAGCTTTCTGTATTCATTATTGAACTCCCAACGGTGACGATGACGCTCACGGATAAGATTCTGTGGCGCTGAATAGATCTCAGCACATCTTGAATTGTCTGCAAGCTTGCAAGGATAAAGGCCAAGTCGCATCGTGCCGCCCTTTTCTGTAATATCCTTCTGTGAATCCATGATATCTATAACAGGATATGGAGTGTCACCAAACTCGGAAGAATTTGCCCCTTCCAGTCCTGCAACGTGTCTTGCGAACTCAACAACAGACATCTGCATACCGAGGCAGATACCGAACATTGGTATCTTATGCTCTCTTGCATATTTGATAGCTTCGATCATGCCCTCGATTCCTCTGTCACCAAAGCCGCCCGGTACGATTATGCCGTCGCAGCCGTGAAGCATTTCAGCTACAGTGTTCTCATTGAGATTTTCAGACTGTATCCACTTGATATCAACTTCTGCACTGTTCTCAAAACCGCCGTGACGGAGAGCTTCTGCTACGGAAAGATAAGCGTCCTCAAGCTCAACATACTTGCCAACAAGACCGATAGTTACTTTCTTGTTACAGCTATGAACTCTGCCTATCATTTCCTGCCACTCTTTAAGATCTGGCTGTCTGCACTCAAGCTTAAGATGATGACAAACAACATCTGCAAGACCCTCTTTTTCAAGCCAGAGAGGCACTTCATAAAGTGATGGTGCTGTAAGATTCTGTATAACGTCCTCTGCTCTTACGTTGCAGAAAAGACCTATCTTCTGCTTCATATCCTCAGGTATCTCCATTTCAGAACGAAGAACAAGGATATTAGGCTGGATACCGATAGAAAGCAGTTCCTTTACGGAATGCTGTGTAGGCTTTGATTTAAGCTCCTTTGAGCCTGAGATATAAGGCAGCAGGCACACATGTATAAATACAGAATTTTCTCTTCCAAGCTCGATAGAAGCCTGTCTGATAGCCTCGAGGAATGGTGTGGACTCGATATCGCCAACTGTTCCGCCGATCTCTGTGATAACTATATCTGTGTCAGTTGATTTGCCTACTCTGTAAAGACGATCCTTTATCTCGTTGGTGATATGAGGAACGACCTGAACTGTGCCGCCAAGATAATCTCCTCTTCTCTCCTTATTAAGAACTGTCCAGTATATCTTACCTGTGGTAACATTTGAATTGATAGAAAGATTTTCGTCGATAAATCTCTCATAGTGACCAAGATCAAGGTCAGTTTCCGCACCATCGTCAGTTACGAAAACCTCACCATGCTGATAAGGTGACATTGTGCCTGGATCGACATTTATATACGGGTCAAATTTCTGAATGGTAACGCTGTAGCCCCTTGCTTTTAACAATCTTCCCAGTGACGCAGCGGTTATGCCCTTTCCAAGACCTGATACTACACCGCCTGTTACAAAGACATATTTTGTAGGCATATCATTTCTCCTCCATATATCAAAAATAAAACACAAAAAAATCAGGTGAGATCATGTGGACACAACTCACCTTTTCGCTCTTACTAATATCATAACAAATTTTTATACAAAAGGCAAGTGTTTTTTCTATTTTTCTCTGAATTTTTTATAAATTATCAAATAGCTGCAATAATCTCTTGTAAAATTGTTATAAATTAAAGCGGTTTTATTTGATTATATAAAAATAGAGGTAATTTTAAAGTCAAATTCGTACGAAATATATGTTGTAATTTGAGGTAAAATAGTATATACTATTATTGTATTATGCTTAAACGAGCTATAGACTTCCGGCTTGCTGACTTTAATCGGAAACGAGGTTTATTTTATGGACAACGACAACAAGAACACCTCCAACACTCAGGGAGATAAGGATTTACAGTCGCTAATATCCAATGCAATAGAAAATAGAAAGATACTTGATGCTTCAAACTCAAACGGACCTACGGGGGTCATACCTATCCCCTCAAAGGAACAGCAGAAAGCAGATCCGATACATGAGTCTGATCCAAAGCAGGATAAGACACCAAAAAAGAAAAAAGGCTGGAGCAAGAAGAAAAAGACGGGCATTGCTCTTGGAATAATATTTGTAGTATTCATTATTATAATTGCCATTATCGTAGGTTTGTTTTTCCACTACACAGGAATGCTTGACAGAACTAAAGACACTAAGATAAATTCAGGCAAAGCGCCTATAAATTCCAGCGAGCTTACAAACGAGGCGGATACATTTGACGCAAAGGAAAAAGAGGACGAGCTTAAGGCTCAGCTACAAAAGCAGTCCTCCAAAATATCCAGCGAGGACGTAACGAACATTCTGCTCATTGGCGAGGATATCCGTGATACAGAAGAGGAGAGCCGTGGAAATACTGATGTTATGATGATAATTTCCATAAACACCAAGAACAAGACTATTACAATGACCTCCCTTATGCGTGATATGTACATTTACATGGCGCAGTTTGACGAGGGCAACAGGCTCAACAGCGCTTACTGGCACGGTGGCTGTGAGTATCTTGAACAGTGTATTGAGGATTATTTCGGTATCCAGATAGACAGATACGCAAAAGTGAACTTCTACTCGTTTATAGATATAGTTGAAACTGTAGGTGGTATCGACATGGAAGTGTCAAAGGCTGAAGCCGAGGGCATGAAGAAGCCGATGGCCGAACAGAACAAATATCTTAAAAACAAGAAAGGCACTGACTATATAAGCGACGACATATTTGCGGGCAAGAGTGATGAGGATAAGGTAAAGCTTCATCTTAACGGAAATCAGGCACTTGCGTTTGCAAGGCTTAGATATGTAGGAAATTCCGACTATGAGCGTACCGAGCGTCAAAGACGTGTTATCTCAGAGATCATAACCGAATCCAAGAAGCTCAGTCTTGTTCAGCTTGACAAGCTTCTGAACAAAGTCCTTCCTGAGATAAACACAGACCTTACTGATGGTGAAATCGCAAATCTGCTCCTCAATGCTTTTGACTATATGAAATATGATATCCAGCAGCTTAGAATACCTGCTGACGGCTATTTCACAAACGAAGTCATCTACAGCATGGACGTGCTTAATCCGGACTTTGCCGCAAACTCTGCGTTCATTCAATATATAGTTTACGGCAGTTGTAAAAACATTGACGAAGCTATCAAGCAGTATCAGGAAGAAAATGCTTACAACTACAGCTATGACACCGGGTATTACGGCTACTAACTGAATAATTGATATCCGCTTTCCTTTTGGGAGGGCGGATATTTTTTTGCTTTGTGCAAAAAATATAAAAAATGGTTGACAAATACCCATAAGGGGTATATAATATATATGCAATAAAAGATACCCAATAAGGGTATTTGATATAGTAAGGAGGCAAAAAAATGAGCGACGGAAATGATAAAGAAAAGTCATGTGGCTGCTGTGACACTTGCAGGCACAAGCACACGCCCCGTGATGATAAGGAAATAAAACAGCTAAAGAATAGGCTAAGCAGAGTTTCGGGACAAATAAACGGCATTATCAAAATGCTTGACGATAACCGCTACTGCGGAGATATACTCATTCAGGTTGCAGCGGTTGAAAGTGCAATGCAAAGCTTCGGTTATCTTATTTTGCAGGAACATATGAAAACCTGCATGACAGAGGAGGTACAAAGCGGCAACACTGAAGTTGTCGATGAAGTATTGGAGCTTATGAAAAAGCTTAAATAGAAAGGCAAATATCTATGAAAAAGTTGAAATTCAATGTAACTGGCATGAGTTGTGCGGCGTGTCAGGCTCATGTGGAAAAGGCTGTGAGTAAGGTCAATGGCGTAATGGACGTAAACGTGAACTTGCTTGCAAACAAAATGACGGTGGATCTTGACGAGGGCGTAACTAACGCTCAGGCGGTCATAAATGCTGTTGAGGGCGCAGGATATGGAGCAAGCGAGATAGGCGACAACGAGAACAAAACTGCATCACCTGTTGCAGTGGCTCAGGACGAAAGCAAAAAGATGAAGAAACGCCTGTGGTGGTCTGTGGGATTTTTGATACCGCTGTTCTATATTTGCATGGGACACATGGCGAACATACCTATCCCCCCTATATTCACAGGTCACAAAAACATGATGATATATGCACTCACTCAGCTTTTGCTCACAGTGCCTATAATTGCAATAAACTTTCACTATTTTTCAAACGGCTTCAAAAATCTTATCCACCGCTCCCCTAACATGGACAGCCTTATAGCTCTTGGTGCGGCGGCTTCATTCATATACAGTGTTTACGGCACTTACAGAATGGCTTACTTTATGGGCAGGGGCGACCTTGGTTCGGCACATGAGTACATGATGAATCTATATTACGAGTCATGCGGCATGATACTCACACTTATCACTGTGGGAAAATATCTTGAGGCTCGCTCAAAAGACAAGACGGCTAATGCTGTAAACAAGCTTGTGAGCCTTGCGCCTAAGACGGCAGTTGTTATCCGTGACAGCGAGGAGGTTGAAGTTCCTGCGGAAAACGTAATGGTGGGAGATGTATTCCTGCTCAAAGCTGGCTGGTCTGTGCCATGTGACGGAGTTCTTATTGATGGAAACTGCACTGTTGACCAATCTGCACTCACAGGCGAGAGCATACCTGTAGACAAGGCAGTGGGTGACAGAGTTATGAGTGCAAGCGTATCGGCTGGCGGTTTTGCTAAGGTAAGGTGTGAGAAGCAAGCTAAAGACTCAACACTTTCACAGATAATCGCACTCGTTGAGGACGCTTCTGCTTCAAAAGCGCCTGTAGCAAGGCTTGCAGACAAGATAAGCGCTGTGTTCGTGCCTATAGTTATAACGATAGCTCTTATTTCACTGGTAGTATGGCTGCTGCTTGGCTATAGCTTCGCATTTGCTCTTAACATGGCAATATCAGTGCTTGTTATATCCTGCCCATGCTCATTGGGACTTGCAACGCCTACTGCAATAATGGTAGGAACAGGTAAAGCGGCACAGTTCGGTATCCTAATAAAATCCGCTGAAAGCCTTGAAACTGCTCACAGCATTGACACTGTTGTTCTTGACAAAACAGGAACTTGCACAGAGGGCAAGCCTGAGCTTATTTCAGCGCAAGCGTTTGGTGATTTTGATGTTTCAGAGCTTAAAAAGCTTTGTGGCTCGGCAGAAAGCGGTTCATCACACCCACTTGCAAAGGCTGTTACAGGCCACTGCAAGACAAATGGCATTGAACTCTCCCCTGCTGAAAGCTACACAGAAACAGCAGGCGGTGGTATATCGGCTGTTGTTGAGGGCAGAAACGTTCTTATCGGTAACAAGCGGCTTATGGATAACAGTGGAGTTGACATATCGATGGTTGAGGAAACGGCTCATGCTCACGCTGACAATGGTGAGATACCACTTTATGTAGCGATCGACAACAAGCTTGCAGGCATTCTGTTCATTGCAGACAAGATAAAAGATACAAGTGCAGAGGCTATAGAGGGCTTCAAAAAGGCAGGCATTGAAACTGTAATGCTCACAGGGGACAACGAGAAAACAGCTAGAGCAATACAGAAAAAGCTTGGCATTTCACAAGTAAGATCACAGCTTATGCCTGAGGACAAGGCTACGATAATCAAAGAATTGCAGGAGCAAGGCAAAAAGGTAGCCATGATAGGCGACGGAATAAATGACGCACCTGCCCTTACAACGGCAGATGTTGGAATAGCTATCGGCGCAGGACAGGATATTGCTATCGAGTCGGCTGATATCGTGCTAATGAAAAGCGATCTGAATGACGCTGTTACAGCTGTCAAGCTCAGCAGGAGCGTTATGAAGAACGTCAAGGAAAACCTTTTCTGGGCGCTTATTTACAACTCGCTTGGTATTCCGCTGGCGGCAGGAGTATTCTACGGCTTACTTGGCTGGAAGCTCAATCCTATGTTCGGTGCAGCGGCAATGAGTTTAAGCTCAGTTTGCGTTGTGACCAATGCGTTAAGGCTCAATCTTTTTAAAAGTGGCAGAGAAAACAAAGCCGCAAAGGCTGAAATAAATACTAAAACGGAGGACGAAAAAATGAAAAAGGTAATGAAGATCGACGGCATGATGTGTTCGCACTGCACAGGCACAGTAACGAAGGTGCTTAATGCGATAGACGGCGTTACAGCAGACGTTTCCCTTGAGGACAAGTGCGCTTACATCACACTTGACAAGGACGTGGCTGACGAGGTGCTTTCTAAGGCGGTGACGGACGCAGGGTATAAGGTAAAGGGGATAAAGTAAAGCAGATATTTTATCTCACGCATAGTAATTGCGTATATGTAAAAACGGTGGAGAGTGTTGGTCATTCTCCACCGCTATTATTATTTACACTATTCCGTTTTGTCATCGGTTTTCTCTGCCGTATCCTCCTGAATTATCGGCATTTCGACTATCGCCTTGAACATATCTCCGTCTATTTCGATATTGAAGATACCACCGCAGGCTTCCGTGAAGCTCTTTGATATGGATAATCCCAAACCGCTTCCGCCGTCTGTTCGTGACTTATCCCCTCGCACAAATCTTTCAAGTATCTCTTCCTCTGTGAAGTTTATCGGCGTTGCCGAAATGTTCTTCTCGGCAAATACTATTCTGTCCGCTTTTTTGTACACATCAAGGAATATTCTTGTGCCGTCCATAGAGTAATTCAGAGCATTGTCTACAATGTTTTGGAACACTCTGTAAAGCTTGTCGCCGTCGCCCATTACCATTGCGCTGTCGGCATTTATGTTTATCTTTACTATCTTGCCACTGTCAGCTATCTTGTCCTCTGCGTCTGCAATGCACTGATTTAACAGCATCACAAAATCAAGCTTTGTTAGGTTTACATCAACGCCGCTTGTGGCTTTTGCTATGCTGAAAACGTCAGACACAATGCCTTTGAGCTTCTGCGCTTTTTTATCAAGTATCTTCACATAGCTCGAAGCTTCATCGTCAAGATCCATTTTCTTAAGCAGGTCGATATAGCTGATAATAGAAGTCAGCGGTGTTTTCAGGTCGTGTGAAACGTTTGTCACAAGCTCTATTTTCAAACGCTCAGACTGTATCTGCTGCTCCACCGACTCTCTCACCTTATCCTGAATTGAGTTAAGTTTTTCAGATTCAGCATACACCGGCGAAGTTTTTCTTATCTTGCCCTCATAAGGCTTTTCTTCTCCAAGGCTGTCTATCTGTTTGCTGAGCTTTGAAAGCTGTGAGAAGTCACGGATATCTAACACCATCAGTACCAAAGCCACAACAAGCAAGAACGGCTCAACATCTGCACTGGAATAATAAGCGGATTCCAAAAACAGTATAACGCCTATGGCTATCGTTCTTATGGATAGTTTCACTCCAAGTGGAAGTCCATGAAAATAGTGATAGAGGGAGGTTTCCTTATACTTGCGCCATAGGAACTTACATGATCTGCAAATAAGGCTTTCTTTGAATATGCTTCTTGTCTTTATCTTGCCAACAAACTCCATAAGCGAGCCGAAGCCTGCAAAATATGCCAATGCAAACAGCGCTACAGCAAGTATATTTCTGAAAACGGAATTAGCCAAAGCATTGTCAAAAATATTTTTTGTGATGCTCACATAATAATTCCAGCAGGTGACAAATACAAAAGCAAATGTAATAGCCAATACCATTAGGATAAGGTAAACTTCCGTTGGCACTTTTTTTAGAAAATTGCCTTGCTTCCAGCGTTCAACGCTCTCAGGCTCTGCATTATATGCACAGATCAGGAGCAGATAGCACACAAGCATAAATTCAATAACGCCAAAAACGATCACAAAAAGCTTTGCACGATACATATCATTCAAAGCCTCGGTGTATTCCTTTTCCATTGCCGTAAGCTTTTCAGCTTTCGGTGCAAAGAATACCGTTATACCTGAATCGTCATTATCTATTGCCTTATAGTCAGACAGGTCGTAAAGGTTTTCACATTTTGCCCATGCGTTTCCGTAATCGTCCTCATAAAAGCCATAGTCATAATCTTCATCATAATAGTAAATACCGTCGCTGCTGTAATAATTCCCGTCTGTTTCGTCATCTTGCAGTCTTTCTGAATATTTAAAACCATTTTTCAAATCAAGACCCTTTCTTGCATTGTATGATGAGTCAACATTATAAAAAGCTATTGGATCATAATTGCCGTAATTGTAGAAATATCTGCCGTAGTTATCATAATAACTTCCGCCCACAGGTACAAGGTTGTCGGCATAAAATTCTTCTGTCACAGTGTCAAGATACTCAGCGGTATTGTAATAGTAGTCAACTATCTGTCCTGATGAAGTTCTGTCGCTCATTATCTCGTTATCACGGCGAAGTATATAGTTCTTATGTGACGATTTAAAAGCTTCTATCTTATCCGTTTCGCTGTCATAGTTTTCTATATCTTTTATATTTGACAGATATATTGTTTTGCCATTTTGAGTAATTCCCACATAGTAATCAAATTGACTGTCTATAAGCCGTATACCGTCTTCTGTTTTTTTATATTTATAGCGGTTATAGTCAAGATAGTTAAGATAGTCATTGAGCAGGTGTCTGGGCTGAGTGTAGTTCCAATCCTCATCAACATATCTAAGATAAGCCGAAGCTGTAACGCACAGTTCCTCATACATTTCATTGGAAGCCAGCTTATAGCTTTCTGATCTAAGATAAGACTTACTGCTGCTGTCAGCATGGCTGTTAGCATAAAGCACCAAAGACAAGCAAAAGCCGCCCGCAATAACACAGGCTAGGATAAATGCAATAATTCTCGTCTTTTTTGCTGAGAATATCTTAAACCATTCTGCCTGCTCAAATTTTCTCGATTTTGTAGCCAATTCCCCACACCACCTTCAAGTATTTCGGCTCTCTAGGGTTTATTTCTATTTTCTCTCTGATGTGACGAATATGTACCATTACCGTGTTTTCAACAGCATAAGCGTCCTCGTTCCATACCTTTGAATAGATCTCCTCGGCAGAAAATATCCTGCCTGCGTTTTTCATAAGAAGCTCAAGAATTTTAAGCTCCGTGGCGGTGAGCTTGACAGGTTCTCCGTCAACCTTTAAGCTTTTCGCCTGAGTGTCAAGCTCCAGACCGCCTATTTCTATAATATCCGTTTTGTTTGCCGTGTCGATAGCGCCAAGCTGCATATATCTTCTCAGGTTGCTTCTTACCCTTGCCACAAGCTCCATAGGGTTATAAGGCTTTGTTATGTAATCGTCAGCGCCCATTGAAAGCCCAAGCACCTTATCTGTATCCTCAGATTTCGCAGAAAGCACAAGTATAGGGATATTCTCCGTTGCCCTTATTTTCATCATTGTAGAAAGTCCGTCCAGCTTAGGCATCATGACGTCAATGAGTATAAGCTGAACGCTGTTCTCAGTGAGCTTCTCCAAAGCTTCAAGACCGTCATAGGCTTTTATTACCTTATAGCCCTCCATTTCAAGCAGCTTTGCGATAGCTCCCACTATATCTTTATCATCATCTACAACAAGGATTACAGGCTCCTTTATCTCCATATCGGCACGATCCTTTCTTTTACGTTTATTATTATAAGCCACATTCTTTAAAAACAGCTCAACATAATTCTTAATTAAATCTTAATGTACTCTATGATTATATCACATTTTTTCTGACATTACAACAAAAAAAGACGGGCGAAATAAATTCCGTCCGTCTTTATATGGCAAGTTATATTACTTATTCTTTTCCAAATATGCGTGATACTGCTCGTTGAGAGTTTTAAGTTCTGAATCAACAGTACCCTTATACTGCTCTTTGAGCTGTGTCCAAGTATACTGTGAACCGTTCTCATCTGTCTTCATAACTGAAGTATACAGGTAAGGGATAACAGCTTCCTTAGTATCATTTGTTGCAGCGTCATTATCTGACAGAGTTGTGGAAATGCCATAACCAGGGTCAAATATCTTAGTGAACTTGTCTGTAACAAGGTCAACGTAAGCTACGTTATACATATCTTCTGTCCAGTTAGGATTGTTTACAAAGAACTTCTCCTTCTCGATATCCTTATATGTATCCTGAGTATAAACTATCTTTGCACACTCGAGCCAGCACTTCATAGCGTCATTCTTTGTCGAACCCTTTACCCACATATACGCATTCATGTCAATAGTTGTATAAAGCGTATCTGAGTTAGGATCCTTAGGCATTGGAACTACGCCCCAATTGTCGCCGTCCTTTGGTGAATGTGTACCGGTAGAAGCCCATGGACCCATTGCATAGAAGAGGATATTCTTCTTGAATGCGTCGCCTGCCTGTCCTACCCAATCAGGATAGTACATACCATTCTTTGCGATATCATAGAGCAGGTCAGACGCTCTTACAAAGTCAGCGTCGTTAAGATTTGAAACATACTCATCCTTATCAGCGTCATATGTGATAAGAGTCTTACCTGTTGACTGGAAGATAAATGGTGCGAACCAACCGTTTACGCCGTATCTTTCCTCGTCAGCAGCAGCACCCTCAACATATTCTGACATCATGTCATACCATGCGTTCCAATCCCACTCGCCGTTCTGATAAAGCTCATATGGATCATCAAGACCAGCAGCGTCTATCATAGACTTATCATATGTGATAACAGAACCTGGCAGGAAGTTGATAGGTGCAACAAAGTGTTTGCCGTTGAGAGTGAACTGCTCTGCAACGTTCTTGACATCGCTCCACATAGCACTGTCGAAATCAACGATATCATCAACAGGCTGGAACATTTCCTTGATACAGTTTGCAGGGAATGTCATAGACTGCTCATACCAGAACATATCCGGTGGATTGTTAGACATAAGTCTTGCTGCGAGCTTATCATACTTGTTCATTGATGAAGTCTGAGAATACTTGATCTTACCGCCCTTTTCCTCAAAAAGAGTAAGGTCGGTTCTCTTTTCCGGCTCTTTCTTAGTTGGGTTTATGTCAAAATAAGAAAGCCACTCCAACTCCTTTTCCGAACCATCAGGGATAGTAGCAATATCGTCGGTGCTTGCTACCTTTACCTTATCAACATAAGAGCTGCTTGAATCGCCGCCTGATGAGCTGCCGCATGAAGCTACGCTCACCGCTGACAAGAGAGCCATTGCACCGGCAATAACACGCTTGGAATTTTTCATTATATATAACCTCCGTAACGGATCGTTTTCATTAGAAAACGTTTCCTTGATTCTTACATAGCTATTATATCACCGAATGTAATCGTTGTCAACAAAGTTACAATCACTGTTACATTCTTTTAAATACTTTTGGTGATTTCAACAAATAATCATTCATTTTTTTGGTGATTAAGCCTACAGCATAAAAAAAACGGAAACAACATTCAGCCGTTTCCGCTTCATATAAAATACGATATCTACGCTCTTACCAGCTTATTGATTCGTTTTGCTCTGGAATACTTCGCCACATAACGCCTTGTATCCTTACTGATAACCCCGCTGAGAGCAAGCAACGCTATAAGGTTTGGCAGTGCCATAAGTCCATTGAAGATATCAGCGATCGTCCAAACGGCAGAAACCGTCATATATGGTCCGATAAATACAGCGAGGATATAGAGATATCTATAGACCATGACCACCTTCATGTTGCTGTTAAAAAGATATTCCATACACCTTTCACCGTAATAGTTCCAGCCAAGGATAGTTGTGAAAGCAAAGAACACAAGACAGACCATAAGAATAAATGCAGGTATCATTGACGGCAGGAACGAGAAGCCGTTCTGGAAAGCGTGATTTGTGACCTCAACGCCCTCAAAAGGCTTGCCTGTTACTGGGTTGATAGCCTCGTAGCTTCCCATCATTACGATAGCAAGACCTGTCATAGTACATACAACGATAGTGTCGATAAATGTGCCACACATAGAAACAAGGCCCTGTCTTACCGGCTCTTTTGTCTGAGCGGCTGCGGCTGCGATAGGTGCCGAACCAAGACCTGACTCATTTGAGAAAATTCCTCTGGCAACACCCTTTTGTATAGCAATGAACATTGTAGGAAGAGATCCGCCTGCGACAGCCTTAAAGCTGAATGCCTGTTCAAAAATAAGAGCGACAGCGTGAGGGAGCTTCTGAATGTTTATAACAATAAGTGAAAGACAGGCAACTATATAAACGACCGCCATAAACGGCACAACTACCTGAGAAACACTTGAGATCCTCTTTATGCCTCCGATAATAACAAGTGCGGCAAAAATAGTTATCAAAAGTCCGGAAACTATAACAGCCCATGTATAGTCAGCGCCAAAAATATTCACTGTATGTTCCTTTTTAGGATCAAAGAAAGCCTGAACTGCCGATGAGATACCATTCACCTGAGAGAAAGTTCCGATACCAAAAAGTCCAACGCAAGCACCAAAGAACGCAAATACCTTTGCAAGCCACTTCCACTTCTTACCCATGCCGTATTCTATGTAATAGAACGGTCCACCGCAAACGTGTCCATCAGCGTCCATACGTCTGTATTTGATAGCAAGAAAACCCTCGGAATACTTTGTCGCCATACCAAGGAGTGCCGCTATCCACATCCAGAGGAGCGCTCCAGGTCCGCCTGAAAGCACACCAATGGCTGTTGCAACACCGACGATATTTCCCGTACCTATGGTTGCGGAAAGTGCGGTGCAAAGTGCTGCAAAGCTCGATATCTCGCCTTTGCCACCATTTTCGTTCTGAAACATAAATTTCAGTGCCTTTGGCAGGTGGAATATCTGAAGAAGCCTTAGCCTAAAGGTGAGGAATATTCCCACAGCCATAATGAGTACGATAAGCGGTATGCCCCAGACATAGCCATCTATCGTTTTAAGTATATTTGTAAATTTCTCCATGCCCTAAAAAATCCTTTCTTACAGAAAATAGGCAGTTTTTACGGAAAAACTGCCTTATTTCTCCCCTATCTATTTTTACGAAAGTAATTAGTCGCCTGTGGACTCTCTTAAAATTATCCTGTGGTCAACAGTATAATAATGATTATCCTTAGTAGTCTTATTCATGTTCTCAATAAGCTTTGCCACAACAAGCTCGCCCATTTTGGAGCAAGGCTGTTCAACCGTTGAAAGTGTAGGGATTATCCACTCACACATGGATATATTGTCAAATCCCATTATGGCGACATCTTTGCCCACATCAATGCCCATATCTATTGCCTTGTGCATTGCAGAGATAGCAAGCAAGTCTGACACAGCGAAAATCGCCGTAGGCTTCTCATCAAGTGCATTGAAATATTCAAACGCTCTGCCTCCGCAGTCATAGTCATAGGACTCTTTATAGATATATTCATTCTTTATCTCTATGCCATATTCTTTTAATGCTCTTATATAGCCGTTCTCTCTTGCAGTGGAGGAGATAGCCGCAGAGTTCGTTCCGATAAAGCCTATCCTTTTATGACCCTTTTTGATAAGAGCAGCGACAGCGTCAAACGCAGCCTGTTCATCGTCAACAGCGACAGTAAGCACATTTGCGCCCTCCACGCCCTCACAGCACAGAGCAACATTATAATTCTCTGCGAGCTTATTAAGCGAAGCTGCGTCATACTGAGTGCCAAGAAGGATAACACCGTCAACAGTTCTGTTAAAAAGCATATTCATCTGCCTTGTTTCAGCGGTCGAGGTTGAATAGGAAACTGCAGTTATGATATCGTAACCAACTTGTCCTGCATATTCCTGCATACCCATGACTATCTTTGAATAAAGGGAATGTTCAGAGGTCGGCATAATTACAAGAATAACATTCGTTTCGCACTTTCTAAGATTTCTTCCCAGAAAATTCGGAGAATAGTTGAGCCTTGCAATAGTTTCATTGACTTTTTTTGTTGACTCATCTGATACGTTACAGCTTCCGTTGAGAACCCTTGACACTGTCGCCACTGAAACACCTGCTTCCTTGGCAACATCTTTTATTGTAATGCTCATAGATCTTATCCTTTCTGCGACAGCATACCGCTGAAATAGTCATACCATTATCAATTATAACATATTTTGAACAATTCTCCAATATACATTCCTAACAAAATTGTAAACGTTTTTTAGGCTAATTTAATTAAGAAGCAGACTAAACGCTTGAAAAAGGAACAGTGATATGCTATAATATCATAAACGAATGATTTTTGAAAGGAAAATACGCAATGCTCCATGGTTATTTTGATATACCCACATTTCACTATTTTGAAGAAAAAAACACCTGGTCCGGCAGCAATTACACCAATTTCAGCTACCGCATAGACCCTATTCTCGGCGATGAAAAAGAGCTTTATGTCAGAGTATGGTACGGCACAAAGTGCGTCACAGAGGTAACAGACTTTGTGGCAGAATATCACGAAGAATACTCTGAAAAGGGTCTTGAAAACGTTCTGGCAGACCTGACGAAAGAATTTGAAAAATTCAAACTCATCAGAAAAGAGCTTTAACAACAAAAAGGCGAACACGGTTTCTCTGCATTAGCAGAAACGAACTGTGTTCGCTTTTATTTTTTTTATCAATACCACTCGTTTTCCTGAGTATTATAAACGTCAGCAGAAGAGTCCGTCTGCATCGGCTGTGTCATAGCGTCAACCGCAGAAGAAGAATCCTTATTGTTCACAGGCTTCTCAGGTGAGATAAGCTGCTCAGACATAAGTCTTTTGCCGCTTTCATCAACAAGACCAACATCAACAGCTGTCTGAACTATACCGTCAGCAATAGCTTGTCCATACTCGGTAAGGTGTTCGTCAAAAAGCTTATTGTCGATATCCTCGGTTATAAATCCAAGCTCCACAAGACAGCTTGGCATAACAGTGTCGGCATTTATGTAGTAGTTTACACCGGAATTGCCAACGTAGCCATACTGTACTCCTCTATTTTCAGATATACCTACCTTTTCAAGATCATCAAGTATATTCTGTGCAAGCTTTGTGTCATATTCAGGCTCAGAATTGTTTACCCAAACCTCAACGCCCGAAATATCACCGTCATAGCTGTTTCGGTGAAGTGAAACATACATATCAGCCTTGGCGTTATTTGCCTTTGCGCATCTTTCGTCAAGCTCAAGGAAAGAGTCATCATCTCTTATCATCACCACATTGACGCCGTATTTTTCAAGATATTTCTGCACCTCAAGTGCGACCTTTAAGTTATCGTCTTTTTCATATCTTTTTCCTGAGGCGTCAGTTGTGCCGCCGTCATAATCACCGTGACCTGCGTCAACACACACTGTAAAGTCCATATTTGAATACTTCGCAGGCTCGTCTTTTTTATCCTCAGCAGAAGAAGCGTCCTCCTTCACAGCGACAGAAGATGTATTATTCAATACCTTGTTTGTTTTTTGCGTATCGTCTCCTTTGATCTTTGATACTACCAAGGCTGTCAGCTTTACCAGACCAGTCACAATGCCGATAAGTATTATCAATGCAATAATAATTCTGTTCCAGTATATTTTTTTCTTTTTCACCCTTCTGACAGGCTTTCGTCCGTAGATCTGTTCAAACTCCTCATCTGAAAGTGTATTCATTAGATCAAAGCTCCTGTAAAAAATTTATCCATTTTAATTATACCACACGCTCAACGTTAATTCAAGACTGTTTGTTACCACATTGTAAGAATTTCGTTACTTTTAACGATTTTGCATATCTCGAGTCTATTAATATACGCTATCTGCACAATAAAAAAGGGCAAGCAAAGACTGACACACAGCCTTTGTTTACCCCATTAAGCTCTTATTTTATTCCACCAATGTTCTCTCGTCACAATATTCGCAAACAAGCGTTGTGCCGTCGCCTTTGAACCAATGTGGCAGATACTTTTCGTGGTGAGTGATACAGTTAGGATTTGAACAATCAACGTGCTTATGCACTCTGCCCTTCATAAGCGGCTGCGAAGCACCGTCGCCGTTTATAACTGTAAGTATGAGTGCCATTCTGATATACATACCGTATTTTGCCTGCTTGAAATACATTGCTCTCGGGTCATCGTCCACCTCGATAGCTATCTCGTCCACTCTTGGCAGAGGGTGAAGCACGATAAGGTCAGGCTTTCCCATTGAAAGCTTTCTTGTATCGAGTATGTAATTTCCGCTCTGAGACTGATACTCCTCCTCAGAAGCAAAACGCTCTTTCTGTATTCTTGTCATATATAGCACGTCAAGCTCACCAATAACCTCTTCAAGGTCGGTAACTTCTTTGTACTCCATGCCTGCCGCTTCAAGGATATCCTTTACATACACAGGCAAAGCAAGCTCAGAGGTTGAAACTAATATGAACTTATTGTTTGGAAAACATACCATTGCTTTAATAAGGGAATGGACTGTTCTGCCGTTTTTAAGGTCACCGCAGAAGCCTATGGTCAGGTTATCAAGTCTGCCCTTTTCTTCTTTAAGTGTAAGCAGGTCTGTAAGTGTCTGTGTTGGGTGGAGGTGTCCACCGTCGCCTGCGTTGATAACAGGGCAATCAGCAGTGAGTGCCGCAGCCTTTACCGAGCCGGCGGTAGGGTGACGCATTACCATGATATCGGCATAGCCGGAAACTATCTTTGTGGTATCCTTGATATTCTCTCCCTTTGCAACGGAAGAAGTGGCAGGATTGTCAAAGCCAATTATCGTTCCCCCAAGACGGAGCATAGCGGTCTGGAAGGACATCTGCGTTCTTGTTGACGGCTCATAGAAAAGAGTACCCATTATCTTGCCCTTGCAAGCCTCGCTGTAGGCGGCAGGGTCCTGAACTATCTTATGACCTAGATCAAGAAGTTTCAGCCACCAAGATACAGGATAGTCATTAAGATCAATAAGATCAAGTCTGTTTTTTTGCTCACTCACATCAAACACCCTCTCAAATATTCAGACATACATTATGCCGCACATTCCTTGTACGGCATTTTCTTTATTATATCACACCTGCTCCATTTTTTCAAGTACATAGCCCATATTATTTGAGTAGGTCAAAATTTGTTTCATCTGCAAACTGGTCGCAGTCATACATAAATAATATCTGGTCATATGCACTCGTATCTGCCACGTCAGAAAGGGTCTTGCCCTCCTCTTTGAGCTTGTCAGGGTCTACCAAGGTTATCTCGCTGTAGTGTGGGGTAAGAAACGGCACCAGGGTATTGGCATAGCTTCCTTTGATGATAAGAAGCTTTGGTGCGTCCTCTGCAGTTGTCTTGACCGTTGCCTTAGTAAAGTTGTCACCTTGCAGGAAGATAGCCGTTTTATCTGCTGTTTTCAGTGCAGATCTAAAATAAACAGATTTTGAGGTAAGCACCTGATCTTCTCTGTAAAGCTCCACAGAATCCACAGTAGTCTTATACTTTGAACGGAAGATGTTCACTCTGTCTGCGCCTATGCTGTTATAGCAAAGTTCACTGTAAAGTCCCCCATAATAAGAATTTGAGGTATATTCCTGATCGTAATTGGACAGAGCGACCGGCTCAAAACCCAGCTCTTTTATGCCGTCTGCATATGCAAAATACGCCCCGAAAGAAGTCCACTTTCTATCTGTACGATAGTAAACGTAATTATTTCTTGCAGAATACATAGGAAAAAACGTATCTATAGTGTCTATCCTGCTGTCTAGGTCATAATAGATATTATCTATCATTTCACGCTGGTCTGTGTTTGAAGTATAAGCAGGCAGCTTAGCAGAATAGATACCTGCGGCAGTCGGAGCTAACATAACATATACAGGTGTATCTGTGTTTTCTGAAAAATCATTTATCTGCGAGATATTTTTATCAAGCCTGTCCTTATCAAAATCTGTGATCTCTACAAGACGATCTTTAAGGATATAGATATTATCAAAATTTTTCTTACCAGTCATCACAAACATGGTCGTTCTGAGCGACTTCCAATTTGAGCTTAGAGGAAAATTACTGCTAACATAAGTCTGAACGTTTTGTCTTATATCTGAACTGTCTGCCTTTTCACTTTCAGATCCATGTCTGCCCATCACGAGAGTATATGCCGCAAACATTATGACTATTACAAAAAATGCGCTTACTGCGATAAAATCAGCAGCCTTTTTCATTAATGTTCACTCCTCCCATTTTATCTCACAAACAAATTCATAGACGAATTACCTCCGCCCACAAGAAAAGCTGTACTGATAAGCAGAAATCCTATAGTGAGCATTGGCTCGATTATATAAACTATATTAGTATTGAGCTGCATTATCCTGCGTTTGAGATATCTGCCGATACCTGTTGCAAAAAAGCCGCAGATAAGATACATCACAACTCCTGTTTTTATCACATACGATGCAAGAACATCTCCTGCAAAACTTCCCCCGCCGAGCATTGCGGCAACATATCCGCAGGCTGAAGGCAGGCTGTCTATCGCAAGAAACGGCAGACCTACAAGAAACAGGACATTCATCACCGCACATCTTACCCCTGTAGGCACAGCCGCAAGAATATTTTTCAAGAGATATTCTATGCCAAGCATAACACAAATAAACGCTGCACACAGCATTGTGTGTCTGCCGTAGCCATACCAAACCGAGCCTGCAAGCACAGACAGTATCAATGCCCAAAGGCAAACGCTGTCTTTATTTCTACATATAGGTCTGTAGAAATAATCTCTCACCCAACTATAAAAGGTGCAGGCAAATCTTTTTATAAGCTCATTAAAGCCTGCTGACATAAACGGCAGATCAAAGTTATCAGGAAGTTCAAAGCCGAGCATTGAACCAATACCCTGTGCAATATGCGAATAAGCTCTAAGCTCATAGTAGAACGCAAAGGAGAAAGCTATTATCCCAAGCCATGCACAAGCGGCGGAGAGCGAATCTGTACTTACTCCCCTTATGTGCTGCCACATCTCGTACATAGGATCCGACAGAAAAAGCTTCTCCGCAAAGCCTATAAGCATAAGCTTTATGCCCTCTGCAAGCTTTCCGGAGGTTATGACAGGTTTTCTAAGCTGTTCGCTCATATCTGAAAATCTGAGTATCGGTCCACAGCTAAAGCATGGGAAAAAGCATATATATTGAGATACCAAAAGAAAATTCTTCTCAGGCTCTATTTCTTTCCTATAGATATCCATGCAGTAGGAGATGCCATGGAGAGTGAAAACGCCTGCTCCCCACACTGGGAAAAGCTTTAGCATTGCGCCTTTGCCTGTGAATATAGACGTCACGTCATAGCTGCTGTGACCGCTTCTTATGAATACAAGAAGCACTGCCATATTTGCTACCACCGATAATATGAGCCATAGCCTTTTAAGTCCTTTTTTGTCTGCAAAGCGGTGGATAAGCCTGCCGCAAAAGTATGATACAACAGCACACACCGCCATTGGTATTATCCCCCATGTGGACACCCACAGACACAGCACAACTGTTCCAAGCAGGAACACGGCTTTTCTGAAACGCACCCCTGACAAAGCGTATACTCCCATAAAAACAGGAAGAAAGAAATATAAAAATTCAAGACTAACCAACGCTATTCTCCTTGTCTTTATTGTTTTCTGAGGTCAATTCCTCTATGAGTGCTTGCAAGCTTTCTTTATCGAGCATTGTGTTCACCACTTCAAGCAGTGCGTTTGCAGTGAGCTTTTGGGGCAGCGACAGCTTTTCGCACACAAGCTGTCTGAGCCTGCTGCTGTCAGGTCTGCCGCTTAAACCTAGCTCATAAAAGTCAAGCTTGGTCATGAGTTCTCTGTCTGCGACCTTTTCGCCTATAATGCCTGCTTTTTCAAAGGCCTCCCTGATAATATCCGCAGGAACGCCCTCGACCCCTAACAAGCCCTCTTTTGACGGCTCTGTCTTGCGCTTTTCTTTGCCGAATATCTCAGGAACATACACGTTCACAATATCGCCTTTGGGGACGATACCCTTTATATGCCCTCTTATGCGAAAGCCTGCTGTGTCAGAATCGGTAAGAATTGCTATTCCGCCATGCTGAGCATAGTATCTTATAAGCGCTGCCTTGTCAGGGTCTTTATAGATACGAAAGCCGTTAGTGACGATTATAACGCCGTCAACTATGGACGAAAGCTTTATCTTATCATATTTTCCCTCAACGATTATTGCCCTTGATATTTTAAGTTTTTCCATTTACTAACACCTTAACGCCATTGACCTTGCAAGCCCCTGCTCGAGGGTGAGCATATCTCCGTCTTTTCCTCGTGACCTTGTTTTGAGCATAAGGTCGGTTTCAGAAAGTATCTCAAGCGTTTTTCTTATACGCTCCGCCGAGATATTTCCGCACTCGGAATAGGCGTTTTTTACTGCAAACTCTCTGTTTTTCGCATAGGAAAAATCTTTAGCCACGTCTGCAACGCTCCTGCCAGAGGAACGTGCAAGCTTCGCCCTATAGATATCCGCAAGGGAAAAGCCGATTATTCCTATGATAGCATACGGCTCATAATTCTGCACGTCGAGTTCACGCAAACGTGTGAAGACCATTGCCGCATTGCCTCTGAGGATATTTATTGCAAGAGAATATCCGTCCGACTCGATACGCCTGATACAAAGCAAGTCGATATCCTCTCTTGTTACCTCCCTGCCCTCTGCATAAGCCGAAAGCTTTTCAAGCTCCTTGCTGATAAATGCAGTGTCGCACAAACAGAGGTTTGCAAGATACTCTGCGTTGCTTTTTGTTATGGTACAGCCGCTTTTTGCAAGATAAGTAGATATAGACTTTCCAAGGTCGGAAGCCCTTTTGTATTCAAAGTTGCAGACAGTGCCGTGCTTTTCGCAGAAATCTGCAAAGCGCTTGTTTTTGTCTGTAAGATACTTTTTGTTCTTGAAAAGATCAACTCCTGTGGCATAGATTATCACTGTGGTGGTTTCGCCAAGAGAGCCTAGGATCTTTTTCAGGTCGTCAAGATCGTCCTTAGTCACTGCGTCTATATTAAGGTCGTTTATAGTCACCACCACACGTTCTGCCATAAAAGGCAGAGCTTCGCAAGCGTCTGTAAGCATTGGAAAATCAAGATTTTTGCCGTCAAGCTTATGAAAGTTCATGACCTGAGCGTCGGCAGGGCAAAGCTTGTTCACAAGCCTTTTTGTAAAGCTTTCAAGTGCCGCTGTATCATGTCCGTAAAAATAATAAAGGCTGTCGATATCATTCTCTCTTATTGTTTTACCAAGAGCCGAAGCCGTAAGCAAAGCCATAGTCCATCCTCCTTATCTGCGAATTTTTCATATCTATCATCAATGGGTATTCTTCATCTGTTGTGTCAAGGTTTCTGCCGTTTATGGTGACAGAACCTTTTTCTATAGTGACCACACAGCCCTCGGTGGTAATTTTATAGCCGTCCTCCAATGCTTCTATCTTAACACCGTTCCAATCAAGCTGTGCGCCTGTTATGAATGGCAGTTCGCTGTCATTATCAGGCTCGCCATTTATATAAAATCTGTCAGGTCGTATAGTCATCTGCTCGTTATATTTCGTTAAAGTGTAATACTGTTCGCTTTCTATAAATGCGCCTTTTAGCTCTTTTATGCCGTAAAGCTCCAAAAAGCTTTCCATACCGCTGTTGAGCTTACCCTTACTGCCGATATCGAAAACCATACCTTTTGTTTTATCATACAGCACAGCCTGCACAGCATTTCCTTTTGGCATTACAACTATCTTTACCGAGCCTCCAAAAGCAAGAGAAAAATTATACACCGCTGTCCAACATACAAGCATTAGAGCAGTGCAAAAAGCCCCAAGCTTTACTGACTTTCTCAGAAACATGACCGCCACAGGCACAAGGCAGGTAACGAGCATTACAAGACCAAGTGGTCTTACTCCACGAGGAAGATAGGCAAAGCTGAATTTTGAAAACAGCTCAGCAAGAAACAGAACGGCTTTCAGAAGATACTTTACCACCGTCAGCACAGGATAGGCTATTATTGCCGCACCGCCTGTTACCGCAGTTATTACCGTCAGACCCAGAGCAAGGGTACATACAGGCACCAGCAGGATATTTGATAGTGGTGCAACAAGAGATATTTCGCTGAAAAACATTAGCTGAACAGGCATTGTGCAAAGAAGTATCGTCACCGCTGTGACTATTTCACGCTCAATGCCGCCAAGAATATCCCTGCGCTTTACCATTGTCACCGCTTTCGGGCATACAACGCTTATAACAAACGCTGCTGTGAACGACAGCAGAAACGAGCAGTCCGCCGCCGCATAGGGCGAAAGAGTGAGTATTACAACAGCGCAAAGGCAGAGAGTATTTGCTGGGTCTGGTCTACGGTAAAGGAGCGGTGCGGCAGTGACCAAGGTCAGCATAACAGCCGCCCTCACAACGGATACTGAAAATCCTGCAAAGACCGCAAACGCCCACATTACCACTGTTTGGACGGCAAATATCACACGCTTATCCTTGCTTAGTTTCTGCATGAGCCAGCCTATCATGGCACTTATTATGACCACATGAGTTCCCGACACGGAAAATATATGACCTATGCCACTACGATAGACCGTGAGCTTCGTTTGCTTTGAAAGCTCAGTTTTATCTCCGCAGAGCATTGCAGCGGCAAAACCACCCTCATCTCCGCCTATGATATCGTTTATCAACATGAACATCTTGTCACGATAATGCATTATACTGCGTAAAATGGTGTTTCCGCCGCCTGTGACTTCTATGCTTTCAGCGGTCGATCCTTGGAGAAAAATGCCTTTAGGTCTGTTATACTGCTCTGATTTGAAATTGATGCTGTCTTTTATCCTGCTGACCTTTACTGTCGCCACGATATTGTCATAGTAATCATATTCAATGTCATCTGCATAAAAGGTCAGCCTGCCTTTTACTCCCCCAACAGTACCATTGACACTTAGTCGACAGGTGTCAGAGCCTATATAGCTTATGTCGGTTATCTCGCCTTTAACTGTGACGGTCTTTCCGTCTAAAGCTGTCAGTTTATCATAGAAAATGTGAGTATAAGCGGTATTGACTCCCACCGCTATCAGGAACGAAACAAAGCAGAGAGCTATATGCTTTCGGTATCTCTTAAAAAGCGCAAAGGCTGTAATGGCTACACACGCTGACGCAAGTGCGAAAACTGCATTGTTCCTCCCCCAGCCAATGGTACAGAGAAAAAGTCCTGCAAAATACGAAAAGCCGATATAACAGCTTTTTCTCACCATTGCCGCCGTCCCCCTTAAAACTAAGGGCGGATAAGAAATTTACCCGCCCGTTTTATTTCTTTAACCGGCTGGCCAAGCAAGTGGTCTGCCTGCAAGAAGATGAAAATGAATGTGGAAAACACTCTGTCCTGCCTGCTCGCCGCAGTTGGAAACAACTCTGAAACCGTCCTTAAGGTCGAGGTCTTTGGCAAGCTTTGCGATAACTTCATAGATATGTGCGATAACTGCACTGTTCTCAGGTGTTATCTCGTCAAGCTTTGAAATATGCTGCTTAGGGATAACAAGATAATGAATCGGAGCTGTAGGAGCAATGTCCTCAAAAACGTATGTCAGCTCGTCCTCGTATATTTTTTTTGAGGGTATTTCCCCGGAAATAATTTTACAAAAAAGACAATCTTCCATTTATCTCTCCGCCTTTCAAAAAGGGGTAGGCTGCACAGCATTTTGCACAGCCTTTGCCCATATTATTTTACAAATTCGCCAACTATTTCGTTTACCTTGTCAAGTGCCTCGTCGATCTTGAATCTGTCGCCTATGCCAGCCATAGCAGAGTCAGGACGTCCGCCACCCTTACCGCCTGTGAGTGCTGCTACCTTGCCTGCTATCTTGCCTGCGTGTGCACCCTTTGCAACAGCATTCTTGCCGCAAACTACAACAAGGTTTGCCTTTTCACCGTCAACACCTGCAACAACTGCAACTGCGTCAGCTTCTCTTGCTTTAAGCTCGTCGCCCATTTTTCTGAGCATATCAGGCCTTGTATTTGTGAGCATTGCAGTAACTACCTTAACGCCGTTTATCTCATATGGATTATCGAACAGCGACTTTGTTTTGAGATTTGTTATCTCTGCCTGCAAAGCGTCTCTTTCCTTTTCAAGATCCTTGACTTCCTGCATGATAGTGTGGCATCTCTTTACGATGTCCAGTGGATTTGCAAGCTTAAGGCTTTCAGCCGCCTGCTTGATAGTTGCGGCTCTTTCCTCAACAAGCTCCAGAACGCCTCTGCCTGTTACGGCTTCGATACGTCTTACGCCTGAAGCTACAGAGCTTTCGGAGATTATCTTGAACAGACCTATTCTTGAAGTATTGTCAAGATGTGTACCGCCACAGAACTCGATAGAGGCTGTTTCATCGCCGTCACCCATTGTTACTACCCTTACAGTTTCGCCGTATTTCTCACCGAACAGAGCCATAGCGCCAAGCTTCTGAGCTTCTGCGATAGGCATTTCTTTCATTTTTATATCAAGAGCTTCAAGGATATACTTGTTTACAAGTGCTTCGACCTTGAGCTTCTCCTCTGCTGTCATTGCGTTGAAGTGAGAGAAGTCAAATCTAAGTCTGTGAGCGTCAACGAGCTGACCTGCCTGATGAACGTGTTCACCGAGAACTTTTCTCAGTGCAGCCTGAAGCAGATGTGCGCAGCTATGGTTTCTCATAACAGCATAACGTGTCTTTCTGTCAACAGTGAAGTGAGCCTTCTGACCTACAGCTATCTCGCCCTCTTCAACAACCGCCTTATGAGCGAACTTGCCTGCAACGACCTTCTGTGTGTCAACGACTCTGCACTTACCGCTTTCTGTAACGATAGTACCAATATCGCCCACCTGTCCGCCGCTCTCTGCATAGAATGGCGTCTGTGAAGATACGATATATACTTCATCGCCAGCCTTTGCGTTTTCGATAAGCTCATCATCAGTTGTGATGAATGATATCTCGCTGTCGCCCTCGAGCTTGTCATAGCCGATGAACTCTGTGTGGAAATTCTTATCTATCTTATGGAAAACAGTTTCGTCTGCACCCATATACTTTGTTGCAGCATGAGCGTTCTTAGCTGTTTCTCTCTGCTTTGCATAGCACTCAGCAAAGCCCTCTTCGTCACAGGTCATGCCCTTTTCTTCAAGGATCTCTCTTGTAAGGTCGATAGGGAAACCGTATGTGTCGGAAAGCTTGAAGCAGCTCTCACCGTCAAGCTCCGTCTTGCCGTCTTTCTGCATCTGTGCGATAAGATCGTCAAGTATCTTCATACCTCTGTCGATAGTGGCATTGAAGTTCTGCTCCTCAGTTGTGAGCACCTTTACGATATAGTCATACTTTTCTTCAAGCTCGTTATACTCACACTTGTTGCAGTCAACAACAGTTTTTACAAGGTCTTTGAGGAAAAGTCCGTTTATGCCGAGAAGCTTTCCGTGACGAACGGCTCTTCTGAGCAAACGTCTCATAACGTAGCCTCTGCCCTCGTTTGACGGCAGGATTCCGTCTGACGCCATGAATGTTACAGAACGGATATGGTCTGTGATAACTCTGATAGAAACGTCCTTTTTGTACTCTTTGCCGTACTCACAGCCTGCTATCTTACAAACATGATCTCTGATAGCCTTTACTGTATCAACGTCAAAGATAGAGTCAACGTCCTGCATGATAGAAGCAAGTCTTTCAAGACCCATTCCTGTGTCGATATTTTTCTGCTTAAGTGGAGTATAAGTGCCGTCCTCATGTCTTTCAAACTGTGTGAACACAAGGTTCCAGAACTCCATGTATCTGTCGCAGTCGCAGCCGACTTTACAGTCAGGCTTGCCACAGCCATATTTCTCTCCTCTGTCAAAATATATCTCAGAGCATGGACCGCAAGGGCCGTCTGTTCCAGCCTCCCAGAAGTTGTCTTCCTTGCCCATTCTTATGATATGATCCATTGGAACGCCAGCGTCCTCATGCCATATCTTCTCAGCCTCGTCATCGTCCTCATAAACAGAGATATAAAGTCTGTCCTTTGGCAGTTTGAGTACCTGTGTAACATACTCCCATGCCCATGCGATAGCCTCTTTCTTGAAGTAATCGCCGAATGAGAAGTTGCCAAGCATTTCAAAATATGTGCCATGTCTTGCCGTCTTACCAACGTTTTCGATATCGCCTGTTCTGATACACTTCTGACAAGTTGTCATTCTTGTTCTCGGAGGTGTTTCCTGACCTGTGAAGTAAGGCTTCAGAGGCGCCATACCTGCAACGATAAGCAGCAGGCTGTTATCGTTCTGAGGTACGAGAGGATAGCTCTTGTGTCTTAAGCAGCCCTTGCTCTCAAAAAATTTCAGATAAGATTCACGCAGTTCGTTAAGTCCTGTCCATTCCATAAATTCAGATCCTTCCAAATGAAATTATTCGCAAAATAAAAAACGGCTCGTCCCTAAACATGGGACGAAACCGACAGTTCCGTGTTACCACCCAAATTGCCGAACTCATCGCCCAGCCACTCGAAGCCCTTTAACGCAGAGCATACGTTGCTGTTTTCAGCACCGCTCAGGTTAGCCACCGAACTTGTCGCAAAGGCTTTCACCCACCGCCTTTTCTCTTTACCGACACTGTTTCGGATAATTCCGTCACCGCATTTTGCATATATTGATATTATAAAGCATAACCCGACGATTGTCAAGCACTTTTTTATTAATAAAATATCCATTGCTAAAAGCAGGGGGAAATGCTATAATGTTCAGGGTGATTTATATGTATGTTTGTCCGATATGCAAAAAACGGCTCAGAAGGCTTGACAACGTATGGCACTGTCAGAACGGTCACAGCTTTGATATTGCGAGAAAAGGATATGTAAATCTGCTTACCACAAAGGGCAGAAACCCTAAGAACGCAGGGGATAATGCGGAAATGGTAAAGGCGAGAACGGATTTCCTCGACCGTGACTATTATCTGCCGCTTGCGGAGAAAACGGCTGAGGTAATGGGTGGTCTGCTTGAAAACGTAAAGCAGCCTTATATTATCGACAGTGGCTGCGGTGAGGGCTTTTACACTGTGAACTATGCCAAGGCACTGCCAAAGGCGAAGTTTTACGGCATTGACATATCAAAGGCGGCAGTTGCCCACTGCATGACGAGGATACATTGCGAAAATATCACAAATTGCGAATTTGCAGTGACATCGTCATTTCAGCTTCCGTTTATAGACAAATTTGCAGACCTTATCGTATGCACATTTGCACCTGTTTCAAACGACGAATACGCAAGGGTGCTGAAAGACGGCGGAAAGCTTGTGGTAGTTTCCCCATCCCCAAGACATCTGTTTGAGCTTAAAGAAGTGCTTTATGAGAAGCCTTACGAAAACAAGCCCAATGTATACGGACTTAATAAATTTGACGAGTCAGAGGAGATGATTTTTGAATACCCTGTGGTGCTTGAAAGTCAGGAGGATATTTTCAATCTTTTTACAATGACTCCGTATTACTACAAAACATCTGCCGAGGCGGTGGAGAAGCTTAAAAAGGTCGACAGACTTGAGCTTACCTGCGGCTTTTCTATCAGGACATTTACGAAAAAGAGAGGTTTTTGATACATGAACAAAGATATTTTCTGCAAAGGATATACTTGGGGATTTTTCTCCAAAAGAGGTGATTTTCAGACGGAAGCGGCAGAAAAGTCAATGGAAAGGCTTGCTTCAAACGGCTTGAACTGGATATGTATCCCTGTAAACGCATTGCAGGAGAGCTTTGCAAGCACAAGAGTTTTCAGTGATTATGAGAGAACACAATCTGACGAGGACATTGCCTTCGCTATAAAAAAAGCAAAGTCACTGGGACTTAAAGTCTGCCTTAAGCCTATGGTGGATTGCCTTGACCATTCATGGCGTGCAAGGATAGACTTCCCGCCTGAGAACCCTGAATATTGGGACAAGTGGTTCAAGTCATACACAGCTTTCATGCTTCACTATGCAAAGCTTGCAGAAAAGCTCGGCTGTGAAATGCTCTGCACAGGCTGTGAAATGGCAGGAATGGACAAGCAGTCTGACAGATGCAGAAAGCTTATCGCACAGGTGAGAGAGGTCTACGGCGGTATCGTTATGCACAACATCAATCACGGTGACGAACAGCGTTTCGATTGGCTCAGCGACGTGGATATCATTGGCATCTCAGGCTACTACCCTGTTACAGACGGTGTGAACAGGGACAAGAAACATATGCTCAGTCGCTGGAATGAAGTTGTCGGCTCCCTTGAAAAGGCTCACAAGCATTTCAACAAGCCTATAATGTTCGCTGAAATAGGCGTGCGAAACGAGGAGGGCTGCACTCAGTACCCTTGGGATTTCCATGACAGGCTCGACAAGCCACTTGACGAGCAGGAGCAGGCAGATTTCTACGACACTGCAATGGAAGCAACTTGGGATCTGGATTGGTTCTGCGGCTATTTCTGGTGGGATTGGAAAGCTATCCTGCCGCCAATAGAGAAAGCCAAAGAAAACCGTGACTTCACAGTTTACGGCAAGCTTGGCGAAGAAGTGCTGAAAAAGTGGTACACAAAAGACTGATATGTACAAAAATACGGACTGTTTATCATTGGATAGACAGTCCGTTTATTTTTATATGCGTTCGCACGTTAATTATATTTTTTCATAATAAACAGTACAAATAATCGTACTTTTATCCAACAGCCGCAGGTATTTTTTCTTTTCCTCGTTTAACAATGACAGGGTATTCTTTGAAAATATGTCTGCGTATAAAATTATCCGCAAGCACACCAATATAGGATAACCCAAACCACAGAAAAGCAAAGGGCAGGCATATCTGTCCGTCAAAATTCAGCGGCACTTCCTCATAGCTCCATATGCCCATGCCGAGATAGCGGTTGAGATACTCCCCTGCAAGAAATTCTATGGCAGTGATAAATGCTGCCGACACTGCAAGCACAGACAGCAGGCTCACTCCTCGCCTGCGCTCGCCATTCATGATATGGATAACAAGCATTGAAGTTCCCCCAAGCACCCCCATTGTGATATGAGAATAACCCCTGTTAAGTATTTCCATGAAGCCGTAGCATATTGCGCCCACCGAAAAAAGCGTAAGTATCTTATACATCTTTGCCGCCACATTCTCACCGCCCTGTTTTTTTATCGCCCTAATATTAAAATGTACAGAAATCAGTGATTTAAAACCTTGAAGACAAAATAAATTTATGGCAATTTCAAGTTACAAAAAAACGGACAATCAAAGCTGTCCGTTTTATTGTACTAATATGATATTTTATACCTGCCAGCTGTTAAGATATTTCTCCTGCTCAGGTGTAAGCTTATCTATCTCAAGCTTCCAGAATTCAAGCTTTCTGTTTGCAACTTCCTTGTCTATCTCATCAGGAACATAAACTATCTTGTCTGTAAGCTTGTCTTTGTTTTTAACAAGATAAGCCGCAGAAAGGGCTTGGATAGCAAATGACATATCCATTATCTCGGCAGGGTGACCGTCGCCTGCGGCAAGGTTTACAAGTCTGCCCTCGCCGATAACATACAACCAATTACCGTTCGGAAGCTTATAACCGTCAATATTGTTTCTTGCAAGCTTGCTTTCAACAGACAGCTTTTTAAGTCCAGCCACGTCTACCTCGCAATCAAAGTGACCAGCATTACAAAGTATAGCACCATCTTTCATGTTCATGAAAGCTTTCTCAGTAATAACGTCCTTACAGCCTGTTACAGTAACAAAGAAGTCGCCCACCTTAGCGGCGTCAACCATTTTCATTACCTTGAAGCCGTCCATAACAGCTTCCATAGCCTTGATAGGATCGACTTCACAGACGATAACACTTGCGCCAAGACCCTTTGCTCTCATTGCAACACCCTTGCCGCACCAGCCGTAGCCTGCAACAACAACGTTTTTGCCTGCAACGATAAGGTTAGTTGTTCTGTTTATTCCGTCCCATACAGACTGACCTGTGCCGTATCTGTTATCGAAAAGATACTTGCACTTTGCATTGTTTACAAGCATCATAGGGAATTTGAGCTGACCGTCCTTGTTCATTGCAATAAGACGGATAATACCCGTAGTAGTTTCCTCGCAACCGCCGATAACGTTCGGTATCAGCTCAGGGTATTCATTGTGGATAAGGTTTACAAGGTCACCGCCGTCGTCGATAATGATGTTTGGACCTACCTTGACTACCTCGGATATATGTCTGTGATACTCCTCGTCAGTTGCACCGTGCCATGCAAAAACGTTCAAACCGTCATGCACAAGACCTGCCGCAACATCGTCCTGAGTAGACAGCGGATTGCTTCCTGTGATGTACATTTCAGCACCGCCTGCTGCAAGGACTTTGCAAAGATAAGCGGTCTTAGCTTCAAGGTGGATAGAAAGTGCAACTTTCAGACCCTTAAAAGGCTGATCTCTCTTGAAATCTTCCTCAACGCTTCTGAGCAATGACATATTCTGTCTTACCCATTCTATCTTTCTTTTACCGCTTTCCCACAAGCTTTCATCTCTTATTTCGCTCATTTTATCAATTCCTTTCGGTTTATTATTCGATCAATATTATAATTATACCCTATTTCTCCCCGTTTGGCAAGAGGTCAAAAGCAATTCATTATACTTCGCAAATTTACAGCACGTTCATAAAATTAAATTAAACAATTTCTTGACAAAAAAACAAGGTAAGCGTATAATAATATTATGTGTGCGAATAGTAAAAACGTGCATAAATCATGATTTTTAAGGAGTGTGTACAAATGGACGACGCCAGTCAGAATACGATCGCCCCTCGATTGCAGAGCGGCTCGCCCGTTTGTGGCAGCCTTTTTGTGATCTAAATATCAATTTTAATTGAATAGGACGATCTGTGTTTTGGTAGATCCTTATATTTGTACAGAGTTGGTATAAGTACGATTATTTGTACTGTTGTGCTTATTACCGCTGCTGTTAGGGGGAAACATTATGTTTAACACAGTATTGGAGCTGTTAAAGAAAAGAAACTACAAGGCTATCCGTGAAATATTTATGGATATGAACGAAGCCGACGTGGCTGCTCTTTTGCAGCAGTTTTATGACGATCACGAGGTCGAGAAATACGAGCTTCCGCTGCTGTTCCGTCTTTTGAACAAGGACGTTGCGGCTGACGTTTTCGCTTACATGGACAGCGATACACAAATGATGCTTATCAATGCCTTTACGGATAAGGAGCTTCAGGAGATCGTTGACGACCTTTATCTTGATGATACGGTAGATATTATCGAGGAAATGCCTGCAAATGTTGTTGCAAGGATAATCAAGTCTGCTGACGCAGAAACGAGAAAGCAGATAAATCAGATACTCAAATATCCTAAAGACAGTGCAGGCTCTATTATGACCACCGAGTACGTTTATCTTCACAGAAGCTACACCGCCAAGGAAGCACTGGATTGGATAAGACACGTTGGTATGGTCAAGGAAACTGTAAATACACTTTATGTCACTGAGAGCAGAAAGCTCGTGGGCGTGCTTTCACTGCTTGATATCGTAACTGCTGATGATAACGATAAAATAGAGGACATAATGGAGGACAACGTTATTTCCGTTGATACTCTTGAGGATAAAGAGTATGTTGCTTCCATGTTCTCAAAATATGACTTCATTTCCCTGCCTGTTGTTGACAGAGAAAACCGCATGGTCGGTATCGTTACATTCGACGACGCTATGGACGTTATTGAAGAGGAGACCACTGAGGACTTCTCGAAAATGGCTGCCGTTGCGCCAAGTGACGATTCATATTTCAAGACCTCTGTTTTCACTCATGCGAAAAACAGAATAGCATGGCTTTTGATACTTATGCTGTCGGCTACCCTTACGGGTGCTATCGTAAACAAATATCAGTCTGCTTTTGCGGCTGTCCCTGTTTTGGTATCGTTCCTGTCAATGCTTAGCGGCACAGGCGGAAACTGCGGCTCTCAGACCTCGACCCTTGTTATAAGAGGCATGGCGCTTGGTGAGATAAGAATGAAAGACTTTTTCAAGGTCATGTGGAAAGAGTTCAGAGTCGCGCTTCTTTGCAGCATTATCCTCGCTATAGTCAATGCTATAAGAATAATTCTGGTGTATCACAGTGACACATCTGTGGATTGCTACAAGCTTGCGTTCACGGTAAGTATGGCTATCATGGCAACTGTTGTGCTTTCAAAGCTCATCGCCTGTATGCTCCCGATGGCTGCCAAGAAACTTCATCTTGACCCTGCTATCATGGCTGCCCCGCTTATCACCACTATCGTTGACACTTGCTCAACACTGATATTCTTCACATTGGCTACTATCGTATTTGATATAAAATAGAAAAAATATGGCGGTTATCTCCTTTCAGGCTATCTTCTGCAAAGGTGCGGCCGCCCGTTTTATGGATAAAAACAAATTGGATTTTGATTTGAAAGGAAATAGTTATGGCTCAGAATTATGACGTAGTTGTTGTCGGTGCAGGTGCAGCCGGCGTATTCATGGCATACGAATTTGTCAAGCTTGACAAAAACATAAAAGTTTGCATTATTGATCAGGGCGGACCTGTCAGCAAGCGTAAGTGTCCTATAGATGGTAAAAAAGTTAAGTCCTGCATTCACTGCAAGGTATGCTCCATTATGCACGGCTTCGGCGGTGCAGGCGGAATGTCGGACGGCAAATATAACATCACAAACAATTTCGGCGGTGACCTTTACACATTTACTGGCAAGGAAAAGGCTATCGAGCTTATGCAGTATGTTGACAAGATAAACCTTGAAATGGGCGGTCAGGACGCTAAGCTTTACTCCACAACTTCTTCTGACATCAAGGCAATGGCTCTGAAATATGACCTCCACCTCCTTGACGCTCAGGTAAGGCACCTTGGCACTGACAGAAATATGCAGATACTCCAGAACATCTATGACTTTGTCAAGGACAAGATAGACATAAAATTTTATGAAAGTGTTCAGGGTATAACAGGCAAGGAGAACGACTTCACTGTTATCACAGACAAGGACGAGTATCACTGCTCAAACGCTGTTGTTGCGGCAGGCAGAAGCGGTTCAAAATGGATATCTGAGATATGCGACAACTTTGGTATCAAAAGACGTTCAAACAGAGTTGATATCGGCGTTCGTGTTGAGATACCTGCGGCTGTTTTTGAGCATATCACAAGCAAGGTATACGAAAGCAAGATAGTTTACCGCACAAAGAAATACGGCGACCTTGTAAGAACATTCTGCATGAACCCATACGGTGAGGTAGTTACCGAGAATACAAACGGCATCATCACAGTAAACGGACACAGCTATGCTGACCCTGCGCTGAGAACTGAGAACACAAACTTCGCTCTGCTGGTATCCAACACATTCTCTGAGCCTTTCAAGGACTCAAACGCATACGGTGAGTCTATCGCAAGGCTGTCTAATATGCTTGGCGGTGGAGTGCTTGTTCAGCGTTTTGGTGATCTTGTTGCAGGCAGACGTACAAATGAACACCGCTTTGGTCAGACGTTCCTTAACCCTACTCTCAAAGCTACTCCGGGCGACCTGAGCCTTGTTATCCCAAAGCGACAGCTTGACGATATTATCGAAATGATATACGCACTTGACAAGATAGCTCCGGGTATGGCGAATATAGATACCCTGCTCTATGGTGTTGAGGTCAAGTTCTACAATTCAAGAGTTGACGTTGACGAGAACCTTGAAACTGCTGTCAAAGGTCTTTACGTCCTTGGCGACGGCTCAGGCGTTACGCACTCTCTGTCGCAGGCTTCTGCATCAGGAGTATTTGCCGCAAGGACTATTTCAGAAAAATTCAACTGATTTCATATATCACAAAAGCCGCACTGCCAAAAAGCAATGCGGCTTTATTTTTATGCCTTACTCTTCAAGAAGCTTTATATATCCCTCAATGATATCAACGCACTTGTCATAGCTCATGTCGCTGGTATCAAGACACAGATTGTAGTTTTTCGCATTTGTCCAATCCCTGCCTGTGTAGTGACGATAATAATCGCTTCTCTCCTTGTCTGTCTTTTCGATTATCTTGACAGCCTCTTTTTCAGAAACACCATACAGATCGACGATATTCTTGACCGCAGTTTCCATATCAGAATATATGAAAACCTTAAGTACGTCTTTTCTGTCACGGAGGATATAGTCAGCACATCTGCCAACTATTACCGCAGGCTCTCTGTCTGCAAGCTGCTTTATTATCTTCGCCTGATAATTGAAAAGATTTCTGTCAGAAGTAAAGTCGTGGTCATCAGGGTCAAGAAGCTCACCCTTGTAAACTCCGCCCTTTCTAAGAAAAGAACCTTTCAGTTTTTCATCAACAAGCCCGAAAAAGCGTTCATTTATGCCGCTTTCGTCGCTTGCAAGCTTTATAAGCTCCTTATCATAATATTTTATACCCATATCCTCTGACAGCATTTTTCCTACAGTTCTTCCGCCACTGCCGATGCCTCTTGCAATGGTTATGATCCTTGCCATAAAGCTCAACTCCTATTCACCTAAATATGCTTTCTTGACCGACTCATCATTGATAAGATCAGACGCCTTGCCTGACAGAACTATCTTGCCAGTTTCAAGAACATAAGCTCTGTCTGAAATTGCAAGGGCTTTCTTTGCGTTCTGCTCAACAAGCAATACAGTTGTGCCACTCTTTCTTATGTCCTCGATTATCTTAAATATGGTTGACACAAGGATCGGTGACAGACCCATTGACGGCTCGTCCATTACAACTATCTTAGGTCTTGACATAAGCGCCCTGCCCATTGCCAGCATCTGCTGCTCACCGCCTGAAAGAGTACCTGCTATCTGATTTTTTCTTTCTGCAAGTCTAGGGAAACGCTCGTATATATCCTGAATATCCTTCGGTATATTCTCCTTGTCTTTTCTTGTAAATGCTCCAAGCTTAAGGTTATCAAGCACTGTGAGGTTTTGGAATATTCTTCTTCCCTCAGGAACGTGTGCTATGCCCATCTCCACGATCTTGTGTGCAGGAGTTTTTGTAAGCTCCACGCCGTTGAATTTGATAGAACCCGATTTTGCAGAGATAAGACCTGTAAGGGTGTGCAGAGTGGTGGTCTTTCCTGCTCCGTTTGCGCCGATAAGGGAAATGACCTCGCCCTCGTTTACCTCAAAGGAGATACCTTTCAAAGCGGCTATCATGCCGTAATTGACGTGCAGATCATTGATTTCCAACATTGCCATTTTACTTACCCCCTTATTCGCCCAAATATGCGGTGATAACTTCAGGATTTTTAAGTACTTCCGCTGTCTTGCCCTCGCAGAGGAGCTGACCGAAGTTCAGCACTGACAGCTTTTCGCAGATTCCTGAAACAAGGCTCATATCATGCTCGATAAGCAGCACCGTCATATCAAAATTATCTCTTACAAAGCGGATAGTATCCATAAGCTCCGCTGTTTCGTTTGGATTCATGCCCGCAGCAGGCTCGTCAAGAAGCAGCAGCTTCGGCTGTGTTGCAAGGGCTCTTGCAATCTCAAGCTTTCTCTGATCGCCATACGGAAGTCCGGAAGCAAGCAGACTCGCCTTATCGTCAAGCTCGAAAACCTTCAGAAGCTCCAGCGCCTTTGCGTCCATTGCCTTTTCAATCTTGAAATATCTTGGAAGTCTGAAAACGCCTGTAAAGGTGCTGTATTTATAATGATTGTGAAGTGCGACCTTGACGTTGTCAAGCACCGTCATATCCTTAAAAAGTCTGATGTTCTGGAATGTACGGGCAATGCCTGCACGGTTTATTTCGATAGTGTTTTTGCCGGTGATGTTCTTTCCGTCAAGAACGATTGTGCCGTCTGTTGGCTTATAAACGCCTGTGAGCATATTGAAGATAGTGGTCTTTCCTGCTCCGTTCGGCCCAATAAGACCATAGAGCTGACCTTTTTCTATTGTTATGCTGAACTCGTCAACTGCACGGAGTCCGCCGAATGAGATGCCGAGATTTTTTACTTCAAGAAGTGCCATATCACTCAGCCTCCTTTACTTTTTCACGCTTGAACAAAGCCTTGAACTTAGCAGTATTTGCACTGATAAAGGTCTTTGTTTTTTCATTTGAAGTTATTATCATCATTACGATAAGGACGATAGAATAGATAAGCATTCTGTAGCTGTTTATGCTTCTTAGCATTTCTGGAAGCAGAACAAGCACGATAGCTGCGATAACACTTCCTCTGATACTGCCTATGCCACCCAGAACAACGAATACCAAGATAAGGATAGACAGGTTATAGTCGAACTTAGAAGCCTGAAGCGTATAGAAGTTATGAGAATAAAGCGCACCTGCACAGCCTGCAAGGAATGCAGTCAATGCAAAAGTAACAAGCTTATACTTTGTGATGTTAAGACCTACAGACTCGGCTGCGATAACATTATCTCTGATAGCCATTACTGCTCTTCCCGTTCTTGAATATACAAAGTTATAGGCAATGATAAGAGTGATAAGCAACATAACAGCGCCGATAATGAATGTAGAATCGTTAGGTGTGCCACTGATACCCTGAGGGCCGTTCAGGATAAGCTTTCCGTCAGGCTCAAGGTTAAGGTTTGACAGACTTTTGAGAGAAACGTGAACACCCTTAGAATCATAACCAAGGTAAAGTGCTGCGAAAACGTTCTTTATGATCTCACCGAACGCAAGTGTAACGATAGCGAGATAGTCACCTTTAAGTCTGAGAACAGGTATTCCTATAAGTATGCCGAACACAGCGGCAATTATTCCGCCTATAAGGATAGCCAAAGGAAATCTGATCCACACATTTTCAATAGTTTCAGAAGTAACGATAGAGAATATCGCACTTGTATATGCGCCAACGCACATAAAGCCTGCCTGACCCAAGCTAAGCTCGCCAAGTATACCAACTGTCAGGTTAAGGGATACTGCAAGTATAGAGTATACACACAGAGGAACAAGAAGTCCCGTGAGCATACTTGAGATATATCCGCCGCTGCTGAGTATCTGCATTACCACAAAGGCAACTATTACCATTGCATATGTGATAAAGCTTTTTCTGGTCTGCGGCTTAAAAAACTTTGTTTTTGCGCTAGCCCCTTCTTTTTTCACAAAAAACCAATCCTTTCAGATAAAACAGAACTGCAAAGCAAGTCTGCTCGAAAATTTTAAGTTGACTTTTATACCTTTTCGCTGATCTTCTTGCCGAGGATACCTGTAGGCTTGATGATAAGCACAAGTATAAGAACAGCAAAAACGATAGCGTCGGCAAGCTGCGGTGAGATATAGGCACGTCCAAGTATCTCGATAACACCGATAAGGATACCGCCGATCATAGCGCCCGGTATTGAGCCGATACCGCCAAATACCGCCGCAACGAACGCTTTGATACCAGGCATTGCGCCTGTGGTGTTCTGAAGCGTAGGATAAGCTGAGCAAAGCAGTGCGCCTGCAATTGCGGCAAGACCTGAGCCGATAGCGAATGTAAGAGAGATAGTGCGGTTGATGTTTACGCCCATGAGCTGAGCTGCACCTCTGTCCTCAGATACTGCAAGCATTGCACGTCCGCTCTTGGTTTTGTTGATGAACAATGAAAGACCAACTACAATGAGTATAGATACGATTATTGCAACTGATGTTTCTCCGGAAATAACTATCTGTCCGTCAAAAAGCTTGATGCTCGGCACGTTTACAACTGATGTAAAGTTTACAGGCTTTTCACCGAATATAAGCAGTGCGATGTTCTGCAAAAAGTAGCTGACGCCTATGGCAGTGATAAGCACCGCAAGCGAAGTAGCTTGTCTGAGCGGCTTATACGCCACCTTTTCGATGACTATGCCGAGAAGTGTGCAGGCAATAACTGCAAGAACTATAGATAGCCAAGAGTTCAGTCCCCATGTGGTCATGCAGGTGAATATAACATATCCGCCCACCATAATAACATCGCCGTGTGCGAAGTTAAGCATTTTGGCAATACCGTATACAAGCGTATAGCCCAAAGCTATAACTGCGTATATACTGCCGAGGCTTATTCCGTTGATGAGGTTATTAAGAAAACCCATATACAAACATTCCTTCCTTTTGGAATAGACAAAACACAAGATGTAATCACATATATTACATCTGTCCTTGTCATAAACACAATATACAATAAATTATAACATAACCCCGTAGTTTTTGCAACACATTTTAATGAAATAAATCAAAAAAACCGACAATTTTTCGCAATTGCCGGTTTTTTCATATTAAGCGTACTTTTTGTACGCACTTCATTTCAGCTATTACTGAGCAGTAGAAGCGGCAATGTCATCAGCTGTCAGTGCTGAATAAGCACCATTCTTGATGATAACAGCCTTAGGGTCCTTAGATACGGCACCGTCTTCGCCCCACTTCATGCCTGTACCTGTAAGTCCGTCATATGAGAAGTCCTTATCAGAGATAGCCTTTTTGAGCTTATCGCAGATATCAGAAGCAGACATATCGGCTGTAATGCCTTCCTTCTTCATGAGTTCTGCAAGTACCATTACGCCGTCATAAGCGTCTGCAGCGAACTGGTTAGGTGTTTCGCCCTTGTAAGCGTCCTTATACTTCTTAACGAAATCCTGAGTAGCCTGATCCTGAGCGTCGGCAGCAAATGGTGTAAGGAGCATTACGCCCTCGCAAAGTGAAGTATCAAAGTTCTTGATAGAAAGAAGTCCGTCAAGACCGTCGCAACCGAAGAATGTTGGGTTGTAGTTAGCTGACTTGCACTGTGTAAGGATAAGTGAAGCCTGCTGATAGTAGATAGGCAGGAACACGAGGTCTGCGCCTGCGTTCTTAGCTGCACTGATCTGAGCTGAGAAGTCAGTCTTGCTGTCCTTTGTGAATGACTGCTCTGTAACGATATCAAGACCCTTAGCCTCAGCCTCGGATTTGAATGTGTTGAAGATACCTGATGAATAAGCGTCAGAGCTGTCATAAATTACAGCTATCTTTGTAGCAAGCTTATTTTCTGCGATATAGTCGGCAGAACCTTTACCCTGGTTAGGGTCAGTAAAGCAAACCTGGAAACAGTTATCGTTCTTGATAACGTCCTGAGCAGATGCAGAAGGTGTAAGCTGGAAGATGTTATCCTGCTTTGTCTTTTCAATAACTGCGAGGCAAGAACCTGTTGTTACTGTTCCGACCATTACCTGCATACCATTGTCTTTCAGTGCGTTATAAGCATTTACAGCCTTATCGCCTGAGTCAGCCTCATCGTCCTCGAAAACGTATGAGAGCTTTGTTCCGTTTATTCCGCCTGCGTCATTTACGTCCTTGACAGCAAGCTCGATAGCATTCTTAACAGCAACGCCGTACTGTGCAGCGTCACCTGTGAGCGGACCGCTGCAGCCGATAACGATAGTATCGCTGTTCTTCTTTGCACCGTTTCCGCAACCTGCAAAGCAAGAAACTGCAAGGGCAGCCGAAACTGTTAATGCAAGAATTCTCTTGACATTTTTCATAATAATCTCTCCTCTGATCACATATGTCACTGCATATGCTTTTTTTTAATAGTATTAATATAACACGCAGAAGCCCGATTTGTCAATATTAAATCTTACAAATTTAGCGTTATTTACAGTATGTTTATTGTTACAAAAAATATTAGCGTTCACAGAAAATTAATTTTGTGTATTTTCAATGAACGATTTGCAAGTTTTTTGATAATATCCTGCATACATACACCACTGACTTATAAGCTGCATATGATAAAACAGCCACACGAAACCTGTGGTATATGAGATTCAGACAACATAAGGAGTGAACTTATTTGGATATGTTTGACAATCTGTCGTTAGGCAGGATACTTGCTGACGACACAGAGGATAACACACCTGCCTGCCCTTTTCCGAAAGGAAGATTTCCTGAGGACACGCCGCTGGCAATGGCATATGTGCCTTTTCAGATGTGGGAGAAGCCTTATGAGGCAGATGTAGGACTTTCAAGAGGAACTATCTTCCCGTCCATAGACAAACCTTTTATAGGAGAGGAGGCTGTAAAGAATGCCCATACTAAGTGAAAAGGAGAGGCTTCTTAGAAAGATACAGGCGTGCAGCTTTGCTCTTGTAGAGGCTAATCTTTACCTCGACAGCCACCCTACCTGCAGAGATGGTCTGGCATATTTTGCTCGCCACAAGGCAGAAAAAGAGAAGCTTATTGCTCAATACAATGAGAAATACGGACCATTGACGATCACGCAGAACAATTCGTCCAAGAAATGGGAATGGGTAACATCACCTTTTCCGTGGGAAAGGAGTGTTGACTAATGTGGCAATATGAAAAAAAGCTGCAATACCCCGTTAAGATCGCTAACCCTAATCCTGCTTTGGCTAAGGTCATTATCTCGCAGCTTGGTGGCCCTGACGGGGAACTTGGTGCAGCGCTTCGCTACCTCAATCAGCGTTACTCAGCCCCTTGTCGTGAGGTGCAGGCAATACTCAACGATATCGGCACAGAAGAACTTGCCCACATCGAAATGATCGGCACTATTATCTATCAGCTGACCCGTGACCTCTCACTCAAGGAAATAAAAGACAGTGGTTTTGACACCTATTTTGTTGACCACACTACAGGCGTTTACCCTATAGCCGCCTCTGGTGTACCATTTTCTGCGGAAATCTTCCAAAGTACCGGTGACGCTATTGCTGATATACACGAAGACCTTGCTGCTGAGCAAAAAGCCCGCCTGACCTACGACAACATTCTCAGGCTTGCTGACGATCCCGATGTCCGTGACCCTATCAAGTTTCTTCGTGAACGTGAGATAGTCCACTATCAGCGCTTCGGCGAAGGACTAAGACTTATTCAGGATATGCTTGACAGCAAAAATTTCTACGCTTTCAATCCAAGCTTTGACAAATAATAAAAAAAGCGGGCTGTTGTTATCAGTCCGCTTTTTTGTACATATATCAAAAATCTTCCTTGTCCATCTGCTTGCCGCTCCTGCTGACCTTTTTATTAAGTATCAGCGAAAAAGCCAGCGTTGCAGCTATGAGTGCTATCATCACAAGCACTGATTTTATTGTCAAATGCTTCAACTGTGCTCCAATATATGTCTGCACAAGCATTTCAGGCATCACTCCCATTATCGAGCCAAGAAGATATGGTCTGTAAGGCATTCGCAGTGCGCCGTGTATCATTGAAACAAGGTCGCCCGGCACAACTACCACTGCCCTTGAAATGTAGGAGGCGAACAGATTATTGTCATGTCCATAATTTACAAGCTTCCGTGCCTTAGGATATTTCATCTCAATAACACGCATGATATCGCCACCCGATATCCTTCCCACAAGATAAGGAACAGTAAAGCAAACCGATAGTCCTATTACGTTCAACAAAATGCCCACCCAAAACGGATATATTGCACCCACGCACACAAAAATAGCCGCAAGCGGGAATACCACCGACAAAGACTTCAATCCATAAAATCCTAGAATAACAAATGCGGCAAGCCACAAATTGTCCGGGCAATAACTGAGTATCTCAGAAAACTCATGGTCTTTCAGAAAAAGAGCACAGCAAATTATTATGATAATAGTTAAAGCAAAGGGTACATATCTTCCATATTTTCGCACAAAGCTATCCATAACTCCTCGCTCCTCTCCGATTCTTTAGGGTATTATACCATATTTGAATGTTCAATTAATTATCAATCAATGAAAACTGTGTTACAACTTTCGCTGTCAAAACAAATTTATACTTTATCGTTCGTCAAATTGACCAACCATTCTCATTTTTGCACAATATCCCACTATCACTATAATTTTTATAAGTAGAATTATGTCGTCTTATGTCGTGAAGTGTTCTTAAACAAGTCGATTTCTGTTTTAATTTATGTATATCTGATTAATAGGTTAAATTTGTACAATATTGCTATTGACCAACGTACCAATTAATGTTATAATTAATTATAAGAATTATTTGGGAGGTATTTTTATGAGATACACAGTATACAACAAAGCAATGAAACGTCCAGTTTTTCAAACAAATGACCTTGTAGAAGCCATTGACTATACACGCCGCCACCCAAGAAAGTCAAGACGACACTGCATATACGATGACAAACTAAAAACTTTTGATATAAAAAAAATAAGACTAGCCGCAGGAATATAAAACGCACAGGGTGTAGAACTCTGTGCGTTTTTGATGTATTTATGAATAAACAAGTCTTACAGTCACTCTGCTGTAACCGCTCCATGTGCAGGTGAACAGGGTCAGATCCCAGTCGCTGCCGCCACCTTTTATGAGCGATGGCGAATCCCAGCCGCTCAGCAGTTCGCTGTTTGTGACAGTATAGTTAAATTCTCTGCCGTAAACATCGGTGAAAATGACCTCATCACCTGAGCTGAGCTTATCCAGCTTATCAAAAAAGCCTGTGTAATTATGAGCGCAGATTATAAGATCATTGTCTACACGTCTGCCGCTGTACTGACAAGCTGCAGTATTCATGGCAGCATAGCTCCAGCCACGGGTCACAGGGAACTCCTGCCCCAGTGTCGGGAATGAAATCAAGCCTATATATGAGTTGCCGTCAAGCACGATATCCTTATCCGGGTCATCTATCTCGCTGTCCGTGGATCGACTATCGTCAAAAATGTCAAAGGGTGAACTGCTGTCGCTATCCTCTGAACTGTCTGAGATCTGCGTTTTCAGGTCACTCAGCACAGCCTCCATCCTTTTATTACTTTGCTTTTCATGAAAATAGTTGTAATAATTAAGGGATAATGCCGCCGCTATCAGCATTATCCCCAATATTATCAACAAAAGTCCTAGTTTTTTTTTAGTCACTATTTTTTCTCCTGTTGTAAAGGCGAGCCTATGTCGTTTCGCCTTTATTTCTCTTTTCTGCTTACTCTCCAGCCTGCCACGATAAGGATAACTCCACCGCCTATAAGTACAGGCACCGGCCAGTTGAGCGAACCAGTCTGTGGTATATTGTCAGGCGTTGAGCTTGATGAATCAGAGCCTGACGAGCTGCTGTCAGGTGTGCTTGAACTACTATCTGTATTACTCGAACTGTCTGACTTATATGTGTTCTCTATAAGAAACAGCTTGTCATTGTTTTTGGTAACAACTGTGTAGTTGGCAGGAATATCTATCTCCTTAACTGTCCACTCAGCCGCAGTATCGTCTTTCCAGAAATACTCCCAATTGTTGTCAGCACTAAGAGTAACAGTATCAAAAAGTTTGCCATCACGATAGATCTCCACCTTGATATTATCAGGTATGAGCTTTTCCTGACCATCAGGAACTATCCATGACTTTCTTACACCATAATCACTGTCCCCTGCTGGGATCTCTTCATATGTGAACTTGGTGTAAACTGTTAACTGACCCTCAGCCACGATATCCTTATCTATCTCGATAAGTGACGGAGAAGGTGTAAACTTAGCTGTTGTGTTTTCAAAACTCTTGCCTGAAACAAGATACAGACCCACAGAATCAGCAGAAAGCTTTACTTCACCGTTTGCGTCCGTCTTGCCTGTTGAAACCGGTGTTATGCCATCGGTTTTTGCGTAGTTGTCGAGCGTATCAGCGACAGCCTGCATTTTTGAAGCGTCAGTAAAATCAGACATATCTATAGGATAATCGCTGAACTCACCGGTAAGGACAAAATCAGCTTCTTTACGCTCACCGACCTTATATATGCTCCACTCGGCATTACTAACAGTCGTTGTATCATTTTTGCACACTATATCCACATTGATATTATCCGCTGCAGAAGCTGAGATCGTCATGCTTCCCAAGGCTGAAACAGCCATTGCCGCCGTACACAAAACAGCCTTTGCAAGCTGAGAAAATTTAAGTTTCATCTTTGCTACTCTCCTTATCAGGTAGATTTTCAACATTATCGTCACTCTCTGGCTTATCTAGCATTGCCACAAGCTCATCATGAGAGATTTTTTTGCGTTTTGAATCCACAAACCACCACACAAGCAGTACCACAAACAATGGTATTGCTACAAAAGGCACGACCACAAGAGAATCGAGCTGAACAGCGTCTGCCGTTATTTTTGAAACACTCTTTGTATCGTCTGCAGTTTCAACTCTCTTTGCACGAACAAGAAGCCTATGAGAATTGACTCCGTATGGTGTACAGGTAGTCAACGTAACATGATCCTCACCCGGAATAATGTTCAGCTTATCCATTTCATTAGGCAGAACTATATAAACAGCCTCGACCTCATATGTATAGACCTCTTTCAACACTGTTATAGTGAACTCATCGCCCTCCGCAAGCTTATCAAGGTCGCTGAAAAGCTTTGCCGACGGCAGACCTCTATGTGCTGAAATGACCGAATGAGTGTCCGCTCCGCCAACAGGCAGGCTCGAACCTTGCAGATGTCCCACAGCGACATTTAACACGCCGTCACTTGTGCCATGATAAATAGGCAGCTCCACCCTTATAGTCGGAATGGAAATATAGCCCATAACACCCGTCCCCGTGATATCCAGAATATCCTCATAGCCCTTGACCTGATCATAATCCACAAAAGGTCGGGCAAGTTTTGCTATCTCTTCATTATATTTTCTGGCACGGCTGAGTATCTCTTCATTCTCCTTGTCAGAAAGGTCATTTGCCGCTTTCTGATAAGTCGCCACCGCACGGCTTTGCGTTTTTGAATTCCACCAATCGCTTATTGTTGGATATAACATCACGGAGAGCCCCACAAGCAACAACAAGACCAATAAAATTGTAGTTGATTTACCGCTTTTCTTCCTCATGGAGTCCTCCCTGATGCCTGCCGACCAAGATCGGCAGGACAAAGGTAAAAATAAATTCAAAAATTAGTCGTTCTTAGCTCTCTTCTTAGCAATGAGAAGCACACCTGCGCCCAGTACGATAGCTCCGCCTACACCGTAGAAGATCTGAGTACCGATACCACCAGTTGTTGGAAGTGAGCCGCCCTTCTGGTTTATGATCTTAACTGTTGAACCGCTTGTGCCTGAATCAGTGCCGTCGAGCATACGAATGGACTGAAGCGTATCAGCAGGATAATATGTTGTGTCAAACTTGAACTCATATGGATCAGCTCTGTTATACTGAGCAGGAGCTTCTGTCTCAACAAGCTTGTAAGTTGTCATATCATCAATTCCCTTGATAGTGAACTCACCTGTTGCGTCTGTTATGATAGTGTCGATAGCACCTGCCTCGTTACCAATAGCAAGTCTGTAAACATTCTTGTTTTCCCCGTCACTTATATCAACAAGCTTAAGAACTGCACCATTCTTATCCTGAAGCTGGAACTTAGCACCTGCAAGAGGCGCGCCCTTTTCGTCTACCTTGTTACCAACAAGTGAGAATGTCCAGTCATAAACTGTAACCTTAGGTGTTTCACCTTTCTCCTTACCTGTTGTGTCCTGAGGATTGTTTGAATATGTCAGGTAAGCTGTGTTAGTGTTGTTGTCTTTTGAATTAGGAAGTGTACCTGTTACAACGTTAGCGTTCTCGTTGAGTTTAGCAGAATAGAGAGTTTCAATCTTATCAACATTTGGATATTTTTTCAGAAGCTCCTTGATATCGAAGGTAACATAGAATGTCTCTTTGAAATCAGCAGTGCTTGGATCGTCAACACCTACAGTTGTGTTAGGACCTACTGTAACAGGAGTGATCTCATTGCCGTCAGCGTCATAATACTTGTATGTAAGATTATCATTGAACGTAAAGCCCTCGCTGAGCTGGTCACGAACTGTATATGTATACTTGTCATAAGCTGATACGTCGCTTGGTATAGTTGTTGTGATCTTGAACTCTACATCGTCACCGATTGCATTGTCGCCAACATCGCCCCATGAGTTATTCTCATTATGCTTGATCTGCTTTGTAAGTGTTGGCTTTGTCTTCTTTGGAGTAACGTTTGTTGTACCTGAAACGTTAAGGATAAGAGCTGAGTTAGCCTTATCAACACCATTATTTTCTGTTGCATCAACAACGAGATAATAGCCAGCATTTGGAAGCGGAATAGTGTACTCACCGTTTTCTTCATAGGCGGTTACAGACTTATTGTCGATGATGCAGCTAGAAGCAGCTTTTGCAAACTTGGCAGTATCTTCCTTTGTCCAATGATCTGCGTCTGAGATTATCTTTGCAACGTCTGCTGCGCTCTCGGCACTGTCGAACTGTGACATATAAGTGCTAAGACCAGAAGTTTTCAGGCTGGTAAGCAGAGCATCGCCATCAATGCCTTTGCCCCACTTGATAGTATTTGTTGCAGATGCCTGGTCAAAGATCTGATAAGCCTTATATACTCTGTTTGTATCAGAATCCTTGATAACAATGTTATTAACGCCAGCATCAGTAGTAGCAAATACTCCGAATGCTGATGTTGCAGCAATAGCTGAAACTGACATAACGGTTGCAGCAGCAAGAGCTGCGAATTTCTTCATCTTCATAATTAATTATCCTTTCATATTTGTTTATTTACAGCGTTTTTTGCGACGCTTTGTAACTAAAAGTATTGTTGCAGCAACAGTGACTGTTCCGCCTGCCGCCACGAATGGGATAACACCCATGCCGCCTGTTTCAGGCAGCTCTCCCAAGGTTTCCTCAGAGTTGTTATAGATCTGAACATACTGATCACCGTTCTTTGTCATATCAATGCAGTTCTCATTTTCTGAGCCATTGTATCTGTAGTAAGCCTTATATGACGACGTGCTTACCGGCTGACCGTTCACGTCTATCTCCTCAAACCAATAGTAATACTTGTTTCCTTTGATATTATTTTCTTCAAGAGAAACGGCAGTTGACCAGTTGTTATCTGCCGTGAGCGTTATCTGCTTCCACAAGAATACTTCACCGCTAGGTATCGCATCTTTATCAGGAACAGGTGTAACGTTCGTCTTCTCAGGTGTGCCAAGATCATTAGCTGTCACCTCATAAGAGCAACTGCTATCATCATTGACCTTTGCTGTAAGCTCAACTGTAACATCGGAAGTAATACCGCTGAGGTCAACTGTGAACTTGCTGGAATTATAAAGATCAGCAACAGACACACTTATATACTTACTTGAAGCGCTCCATGACGCAACACTCTGATTTTTGTCACCGTCCCAAACATCCTGATCTCTGTAGAACTCAGCAAGAACATCGCCAGACGAATTGATAAGCCTTACTCCGGAATATTTCATATCGCCCTTTTCGAGCCATGCGTTATTAAGGGTGAAGCTGAACTTAGCCGAGCCATACATGGTATACTCAGAGGCAAAGCTTCCGTTCTGAGCCATTTCTGCACCATTGCTTGTAAGGATCTTGAATTTTACATTCTGTCCCTTATCCATTATGCCTGTAAACTTGTTATATTTTTCAGGCACGTCAGCCTTATTTGTTGACCTATAGATATTGAACGTTACCTTATCATTGGTATGGGTATTGCTATCGCCGTCAGACCATGCCTTTTGCAGGCGAACGTCCATATTTTCAACTTTCTGCGGGGTCTTGGTATTGACGATCGTATCAAAGCCCGTGGCACTGCCGTTATTTGAATAAGTATATGTAACGCCAAAGCCGTCAGGTATATTCTTTTCAAGAACATAGTAATACTTGTCCTTGTCAAGACCGTCAAGAGTTACCGTCCAATTCTTAGACTTTTCCAGAGAAACAGTTTTTATAAGTTTGCAATCTGTTGGTATTCCGTTATCTCCATTCACTCTTGAAGTTGAATTTGGTGCAACAGAGGACTCATAAACATCTGCCTCGATCTTGTCGATACCGGCAGGAAGCTCACTGTCAGCAAGCTTGTTTCCAAGCTCATCACGCCATTCCTTCGTAATGTTAAGTCCCTTGACGTTCGTAACTGTAACATCAGTGTTTTTGCTCATTGCCGTTGCACTGTATACAGCCTCATATCCTGTTGCAAGATCGATCTCTTTGATATAGTAGTAAAGCTGCTTGTAATCATTGCCGACCTTCGTATATCCAGGAAGCTTTGACCACTCATGTTTCCAATTATTAGCTTCGTTAAGAGTTACCTCATCACTGCCCCACTGAATATCATCTGGAACACCGCTTAAAACCTTAGTTGTAGACGAGCCAAGAAGGAACTTTACGCTCTCTGCCGAGTGATTGCCATTTCCATCGCTCCAAACCTTGCTTGCAGTTATCTTAAACTCTTTCAGCAGATTTGTTACTCTGAACATATCTCCGTTCTTCACGAACTGATATCCGTCCTCACCAACTTCACTTGGAACTACAGCCGGACGCACTTTAAAAGCAAAATAAATAGGAGTTTCGTCAAGAAGATAACCCTCCGGACTTTGCTTTTCTATAAGCTTATAAAGATGCCCCTCAGTATCTCCTGTACCTGCGGCAGGTTCAAGATCAAGGTTGTATGACCCGTCAGCATTTACATTGAATGTCTGCGCCTTATCTTGTGCCGAATTTCCCCATATAACTGATCTTCTGTCCTTCGCAGCATTTTCTTTGAAATCTACTGCCGGGAGCCAATCGTATGTGCCATTTTCCAGCTTAGTATATCTGTAGATCTCAAAAGAAGCCTTAAGCATAATACTATAGTCTCCGCTGTCTACCTTCATAAGCTTAAATGGCTCAACAGTTGTTGATGACGCCTTTGACTGATTTATCAACTCAAACTCGGAATCATTATCTTCACTGTCATTTACAGCTGAACCGTTTGTGTCAAATGAGATATTATTGAACACATGAACTTTATAGCCATCGTTCTCAGCGTCCTCATCATTTGCAGGACTTCCTGTATAAACGTATACTATTTTCAGGTGACGCTGATCCGGAACGTTTATTTCAAGTTTCTTTACAAAATCTCGTGTCTTCGCTGTCAGTGCAGAACACTTTACAGCCGAAAGCATTTTTTCATTGCTTACCACAGTGCTTGAACTGCCGTTGCTATCCCTGTATTCATATTCAACTCTGAAAACACCGCCCGCCTTCTCAGAAGAAACCTCTTCCACAGGAACGGATATGCTTGAGCCATAATCTGACCACTCGCCGCTCTTATTGGCAAAAGCCTTTACTTCCTTGAAACTGTTGCCGTCCATATAGCCATAAGCCACATAGTATCTCTTTATATTTCCGTTTTCGTAGCCCTCAGGCAAAGTCAGATCAATAGTACCCTTAGCGCCAACAATACTTTCACTTGGAATAAAGTTAGCGATAAACTTGGCCTTTTCGTTGGTAATAACATCTGCACTGCAGGAAACTGTGCTGTCAACTGCCTCCGGATCTGATATCACATAACTGTAATCACTCACAGCAAGCTCTGCACCCGTATCTGCGTCAAATACCTTGATAGACTTCAGATCCATATCAACAGCGGAATTGCCATTTATGCTTACCGTTTTTGTCTGAATGTTACCCTGAGCGTCCTTTGTCTTAACTACAGCCGTGCCTCCGCACTTGATAACATCGTTGAGAGTTATCATTCCGTTTGTTGAGCATTTGAGCTTTTTAGGGTTAACATCAATGGTATAAGTTATCTCACAGCCGGTGGACTTCGGAGAAGAAGTTTTCTTCAAGTTCTTTTCCTTAACTGTCTGCGTCTGGCTTCTCTCCGGATATTTTCCAGCTTTATCCTGAACTGTGTTTTTGAACGCTGCAGTACCATTCTTGTAAACGCCGTTCTTAACATCATCGACCTTTACAAGTGTGCTGTAGTAAGCTGTCCAAGCGTCCTGCTGATTCCATGCAGTCTTGAAAGTTACCGTATTGGCTGTCTTATCATAGAAATATTTAAACTGATTTGTTTGTGCAAAATCATACTTATCAGAACTATTTCCAGATGAATATTTCAGATAATCATTATTCTCATATAAGATCATGCCAGATGGCAAAGTATCCACGATCTCGACATTATCGCCATACTTATAAGTGCCGTCCTTATTGATATCAAGCCGCCAATCAAACCTGTAATACTCAACGCCATTTACAGTAACAACAGGCAGGCTGCTAAGATCATGTACTGTGTCACCTGCTACACTGCTTGCAGCGTCATACTTTTCATAAGGTGCTTTGGAGCTGTCGCCTATAGTAAACTTAGTCTTATCTGCACTAGGCTCGAATGTTTCACCTTTATAAGTAGCCTTGTTATTTACATTTATAATAGTACCTGCATCAAGACCTGTTACATCTACGGTACTGCTATACTGTATCTGCACAAGGTTTATATTGTCAAATTCTTCACTATCATTGAACTTTATCTCAAACGAAGTGTTGTCGGCATTAGGTACTACAGTGTAATTTGAACTGTTAAGAGTTTCATAGCTTCCTGTTCCATTTCTCTGAACATACATAATAATGGAATCAGTGTCAAGAACGCTCTTTATTGACTTGCCGTCATTTGACGCAGCGTTCATTACATCGCTTATAGTCTTTCCCCTAAAGGAACCGTTTGTCTGCTTGACCTCCACCTGCCACTTATATGTAACCTTGCTCCCGTTCTGAGAAATGTCAAGAACTTTTTTTGACTTTTCATTTACAGGCTTATAATAGACCGTCTTGTCAGAATGGAAGCCGTCAATACCTGCAGTATTTTTCACTGAATAATATCCTCTGCTGTCAGGGTCGCCAAGATCATAGTCAGCAACCTTTGTTTCATAGGAAATAACTACCTCGTTATTGTCGCCTATGCTGTCAGGCAAAACAAGCTCACCGTCACTTGCAACCGTTGCATCAATAGTATCGTTTCCTATTTTAATGCTGACCTTCTGTCCTGCTTTAAGCATATTGTCAGTTATTGTCTTACCTTTAAGGGTGGAGTTTTTATCATTACATTTAACAGTTACTTCCCATTTGATTATACCTAATGTGTTATTATCTATCCAGCCACTTTTTGATATCTGATACTTATTATAAACAGTTTCACTTGAAGTGATATCAGACCATGGGTTTTTATCAGGTCTTTGCATTTTAACTGTATTTGTAATTTCCGCCTTGTCAGGATCGATAGCAGTCACATACTCAATGGTGATTTGGGACGCTGTTATTTTATCGTCAAACGTAAGCGTGTTTCCGTCAAGTGTGTACTTTACATCTGAGCCATCGTCAGCTTTAAGTGCAAAGCTTCCTTGCTTTGCATCAGGGAATGCTTCATCATAAAGATGATAACCCTTTAGGTCTGCACCGCTAGGGTTGCTTACAACAATTTCCCATGTGACTTCATTATTGTCGTAGTCAACATTCTTGCCTGTTTTTGAGATCTTATCCTTCTTTGACTCAGAATAAATAGTTTTATCTGCTTTTACTCCATTTCCGTCCTTATCATATGTAGTGGATTTGTTTTCCACCTTACCTGACATAACGAAATTCGGGTCGCTTGTAGGATATGGGGTCGTGTAGCTTATGGTAACATTTTCTTCGCTAAATCCATCGCTGAAAACAAACTTTCCGCTTGCAGCGTCATAGCTTCCTGCACCCTCAGGTGAAACAGTGAAGCTTCCGTCAACAGCATCCTTAAAAAGCTCGTCCTCGATCCTGTCAAGAGGCTTCTTTGCAGGATTGTCCACTGTGATAGTCCACTTAACTCCGTCTGCAGTTTCGCTTGCGTCCTTTACGGCAGACATAGTGAGCGGAGTAAAACCGCCTATTTCAACCGTCTGACCGCCTATCTCAACAGTGGTCTTATCGCCTGTATCTGTATCCTTACGCTTTACATTACCCTCAAAGCTCGCCTTACCGCTTATAGCGTCCTTCTCGTTTTTCTGTTGATATCGCTCGTCAAACTCAATGAAAAGATATTTCTTTCCGTCTATCTCGTCGACTCTGTACTTACCTGAAATTCCTCCGCCATCAGTAAAAAGAGTATCCTCAACATCGCCCCAGGATCCGTCTGACGGTATACCGCCCTCGGGCAGGCTAACATTATCGTCGATAGGGAAATAAATATACCTATTGGTCATTTCGCCCTTATCAAAATCAAATTCCACATTGAATTCGATCTTTTTAGATTGGTCTTTTCCTGAACCGACCGCATCATAGGCTTTTATCGTGACGCTATTCGCATCCTTATAAGAATAGCTTCCGCCGTTATAAGAAACATTTCCCCCTGCCACAGAAGTACCCTCAGTGGCACTTATTGCAGGCATAACAAGACTTGCCAGCACTGACACTGTCATAACAACAGACAGCACCACACCGAACAAGCGGCTGCGTTTTTTCCTTTCATTTTCTTTTAGATATTGCCGAACTTTACCGTTAAAATTCTGCAAAACGGATCACTCCCTCCGAAATTATACACTATTTATAATAAACGCTAGTCCACTGTGCCTATCCTTTTAAAAGGATATATCCTCAGTGAGACCTTTCCAAGCACTGCTTCCTCAGCAATACAGCCTATCCTCTTTGTACGGCTGTCAACAGACGTAGATCTGTGGTCGCCCATAACGAATATTCTCTCGTCAGGCACCTGATAAGGCAGCTCGATATCACATTCTCCCAGAGCTTTGCCGTCAACATACGGCTCATTCAAGGTTTTTCCGTTGACGATAACAGTACCGTCCTCCTTGATATCCACCACATCTCCTGCTGTAGCGATAACACGTTTCAACAGTATCTTATTATTATAATAAAACGCAACTATATCGCCCTTCTGAAAGCTTCCACGCTTTCTGCACACCACCAGCTCGTCGTCATGCAAAGTCGGCGTCATACTTGTACCCGTTACTCTCAAAACAGGCAAAAATAACATTGATATGATCACTGCTGCCGCTGCCACAACAAGAAGCGACGCCACGGTGCTGCGGAGTATCCTCAGATATTCCCGCCTTTCATGATGCTTTTTTACCACCCGCTCAAGTGTCTGGACATCAGGAAGCTCAGGTTTTTTTAACACCTCGTTCTTGCTATCTGCCGCCATGATCTTCCTCCACTACAGGCTGCTCAACAACCGGCTTGTGACCTGTCAGTGCAGCTACCTGCCGCTCCAGCCTGTCAAGTCGGTCAGTGATACTTTTTTTATCTTCGAGCTTTTGAAGAAGCTTTTCATTCTCTGCGTTAAGCTTATCATATTCTTTTCGCAGATAAAGCATTAACTCGAGCAGCTCATTTTTTGACAATTTTTCAAGCGCCTTATCCTTCAAAAGCCTCACCTCCGACGCAATATACCTATATAATTACAAGTATTATATCACTTGATTTTCCATTTGTCAATCCCACAATATATCATATTTGTATTTTATTGCATATAAATATACTGATAGTTCGCACAATATTGATTTATCATTTTCCCAGTGCCGGCAGATGATAAAACGGCATATTTATTAGCCTTGAACATGAAACAATACGAAACCTGCGTTTTTACGCTAATTGCAACTTTCCCCAAAAAAATCTTTCCTATTCTGATTATAGCAGCCTGCATAGTCAATATTTTAACATTGTATACTAATACTGTATTTATTAATATTTTGTAAACTTTGATAAATAACTTTCTATCATTCGCCAAATATTAATTTAGTCCCAGATCAATTCTTATTCAACGACAGATGTTCACTGCAAAGCAAATAAGCTTTACATAGCTACATCGACAAGCTTTCAAACTTTACACGTTCAACAAAGCAAAGAAAAATCGGCAAATTTCATGTATTCACCGATCTATCATCAATTTTGCTTTCTCACAACAGCATATTCATCATCAAGCCTGTAATAAGGACAGCTATATTCGCTGTCGCTCATTGATCTGTATGCTTCGTCCTCGTCAAGATCGACCATGCAGCAGTAACATTCACAATCCTCATCAAAAACGTAATTCACACAGCTTTCGCAACGGCTGACTATTTTCTTCGCCTTTGTCATAACAGCCTCCTATTTAAGCACCTTTTTAAGTATACTATTTATAAATACAAGTGCGTCCTTCATTTTTTTCATATCACTATCTGAAACACTGGAAAATTTACCAAGTATATCATCAAGTATCTCGTTTTTCATCTTTTCCATAAAGCGCATAGCTTCGTCAGTGAGCCTGATGTTGATAACTCTGCGATTATCTGGGTTTTGCATTCTGATAACAAAGCCCTTGTCAACAAGCTGTGCCACAGCCCTTGTTGCCTGCTCATTAGAAGTGTTTATCTTGCTTGCAAGCTGTGACATTGTGAGCGTTCCCTCAATACATAGTGACAGCATTATTATCTGCTGAGTTCTTGTTATATCATACTTTTTCTTATCAAACGTATCAAATACCAATTTTCTGCTGAGAGGGTATATCTCATACATTGACATGATACATTCACGACGTACATTGTCTACCATTTTTACTTCCTCCACATAAAGCTAATTACAACGTAATTTCGTTGATTTTTCCACACACAGTAATTATAACATACACTTCTCATTTGTCAATAGCAGAATTATATCAATATTTGATTTTGTTAAGTTATTCTTTTAGGGGTTTTGACGCAGGGCAGAGGCTTGATCGTTTTTGATAATGCTATAATACCCATATAACTCGTGTTTCTGAATATTATACTTGTAACATTCAGTTATCCATTTGCAGCAGTAATCACCGCTTACAAACATTTCATTAGGAATATACCTATTGTCATAAGACATACTATCCTCTACATTCGTATCACCATCAGTTATATAACTTTCGTAGCGTTTATACAAAAAGTCTTTGCCGTCAGACATTGTGATGTAATAATCATAAGCATCATAAACCAGTAATGACGAAATTATAATTATCATAGATATGTACATTATTTTGCTTTTTGCTTTAAATAACTTTTGTAATTTTTCTTTTAGTGAATCAGCTTTATCATGTGGGATAATGTCTTGATCTCTAAATTTGATGTGTGGGAGTATAAAGCAAGTGGTACAAAGTAATATTGGGATATAGGTGTATATGACTTGTGCTGTGCCTAATAGATATAGTAAGGCATATGAAAAATCGTATATAATTACTACAACGAATGCACAGATAAATATAATAATCAATCTTTGGATAGTTCGGTTGGATAGTTTCTCCTGTTTTATTGAACCTATATCAAAAGCTGCTTTTAGAGTTCCAACAAGTATAAAAAGAACTGCAAAGAAGGTCGGACGCATGGAAAAGAAACCTGTCAAGGTCAATGCAGACAGCCCTGCAAGTCCTGCAAAACAATATGGCAGGGACGTTATAATAGTATTTTTCTTATTACAGGTATAGAGTACTATTACAGAGATCATAAAAGCTACAATTATGATCTTGTAGTCATTTAAAAACCAGCCCAAATAATTCTTTAACAATGTCAAAAATGATTTGATATTATAGACATCTGTTTGTTCTACTAAAGCTGCCCTGTTGTGATTACCAGGTGCTAAGATCACAAGCATGATACCTAAGACAGAAGTAATGCAGCTCAATACTATCTTCAGATCAGGCTTATGTCTTATGGTGATAAGGTGTATCGTTAGCCATACCAGCAGTATCCCGCCAGTTGTTTCATTTGTTGCTGAGCTTATGAAAAACAGAATGGGCATAGCAATATAATATATCCTATTGCTGTCATCAAGATGCTTTTTACAAAAGTATACTGTATACAGCAGCAAAGCAGATGTCCACAGATAGTTTACGGATCCTGATATCCACAGAACTGTGTCACCAAATGATGGCAGAAATAAAAGCATGGAAAAATATATGATGACCTGTGCCAGTGGTATTCCTTTTTGACGGTCATAGACCAGTTTCCTTATAAGAATGCCAAGACAAACGAAAACTATGGAATTAATAATATTAAAGAACCATTTGTTTATATTTATGAAAACAAAAGCCACAAAGTGTGCGATTATTCTGCCGCCGCTATAGTTGTAGTAATTTGTCATGGACAGCAGTATGTCACTAAGACCATTGATAGGTTTATCATTTATCTGTGGTTCAAAATCTTTCCAAACGAAAAGAAAGTGGTAGTCGTCTGTAATAAATCCGCAGTTTGCAGTTAAGAACAATATGTATGCAAATACACATACATATATACAAAGTAATTTTTTATTTTTGAGCATATAATATCCCCTGTGTTTTTTTATTTATTATATCATGATCGCACGGCTTTTTCAAGCTTGCAAAGGTATATTTCGGGATATAGCTTTATCTATTTACATATTAACAAAAAGTTCAGTCAAAATTTCTGTAAATTATAGCTGCCAGCTTAACACAAGACGGTAAGAATGTGGTATAATAGTTAATGAAGTAAAAATAGATTATGGAGGTTTAAAGTATATGTTGTGTACTGAGTGTAAAAAAGAGCAAGAAAAACGTATTCCTAACGAGGAAAAAGAAAATGCACAGCCCGCCGAGAAAGTGTGCAGCGACGTACATACAACACTGAAATCAAAGCGTTCAGCCGCTTTGATACTTGTGACTGGTGCTACGCTTATGCTTATAATGGTGTTCATTCTTTTTTGGCTTATAATGTTGCCGAATCTGCCACAAGACAACAGCGTCCTTGCGAATAACTGTGCAAATATATGCCAGACCGCTAAGGAATATATCGGGATCTGATCTTCAAGACGATCTGCTCCTGCCTTCGGGCGGGAGTTTTTTTGTTTTATGGCGATTTTACAAGCTTTTTACGGCACCTGCATTGACATCATATGCGTTTGGCGGTATAATAATACAGTATGATATAAGATGCCTTTCTTACGATAGGAGTTAGGAGAAATAAGAATATGAATAACAAGGTCTACGATAACAGAGAGTTATCATGGCTTAAATTTAACGAGAGAGTTCTTGAAGAAGCTCAGGACAGTGCTACACCGCTTCTTGAAAGATTGCTTTTTCAGTCGATATTTGCAAGCAATCTTGACGAGTTTTTCAGGGTGCGTGTGGGTTCGCTTTATGATTCCTCGCTTGTGGACGACGATCATAAAGACAACAAGTCTAAAATGCGTCCATCTGAACAGCTTTCTGCAATATTTGAGCGTGTTCATGAGCTTATACCAATAAAAGATAAAACATACAAAGCTATCTGCGAGGAACTGGAGCTTAAAAATATAGTGCATAAAAACATAAAGGCTCTCACTGAACAGGATAAGAAATTTCTTGAGGCTTATTATGCCTATGAGGTCAAGCCGTTTCTTAACGCCTTTATTATCGATAAAAGACACCCTTTCCCGTTTCTTGCAAATCAAAGTATTTATGCAGTGGCAAAGCTTGCTTCAAAATCTTCCGTCACAGTGGGTATAGTTAGCTGTAATGAGAAATTCCAGCGTGTGATCTTTCTTCCTGCTGATGAAGGGTGCACAAACTATATCCTTGTAGAAGAGCTTATTCTCCATTATGCTGACAAGGCATTTGAGGGCTATAAAATAGAAGAAAAGGCTCTTATGAGAGTGACACGAAACGCCGACATCGACGTTGACGAGGGCTTTGACTCGGAACTTGATTTCAGACAAAATATGTCTGAGCTTATCAACAAGCGTAAACGCCTTTGTCCTGTAAGATTGCAGCTTTCAAAGCAAATATCCGACACTGTGCTGAACGAACTGCTTTCAAGGTTGGAGCTTTCAGAAAAGCAAGTCTTTGTGGAGAAAACTCCACTTGATATGTCCTATGTGTTCGCTGTGTTTGACAAGGCATCGGGCAGAAAGGAACTTTTCTTCCCAAAGCAGGAGCCTCAGCCCTCTGCTATGATAGACCCGTCAAGGTCAATGATAGAGCAGATAGACGAAAAGGATCTTTTTCTGCACTATCCTTATGAGTCCATAAAGCCTTTTATCAGGCTGCTTGACGAGGCGGCTAAGGACGAAAGCGTTACATCTATCAAGATGACTTTGTATCGTGTGGCGAAGAACTCCAAGGTAATAAAGGCGTTGTGCAATGCCGCAGAAAATGGCAAGGACGTGCTTGTGCTTGTGGAGCTGAGAGCACGTTTTGATGAGGAAAACAATATAGGTTGGTCAAAGCTTCTCGAGGAGTCAGGCTGTCATGTAATGTATGGTCCGCAGGGACTTAAAGTCCATTCAAAGCTTTGTCTTATCACAAGAAAAGTAGGCGACAGCGTTAAGTACACTGTTCAGGTGGGTACAGGAAACTACAACGAAAAGACCGCAGGGCTTTATACCGACCTTTGCCTTATGACATCAAACAATGACATTGCTCAGGATGCTTGCGAGGTGTTCAGAACGCTTTCAATGTGCGAACTTGTGGAAAGCTCAAAGGCACTTATGGTCGCTCCACACTGCCTGCAAAACAAGGTGGTGGAGCTTATGGATAATGAGATAAGCATTGCAAGAGCAGGCGGTGAGGGATATGTTGCCGCAAAGCTCAATTCTCTTACTGATAAGGTGCTTATGGACAAGATAATCGAATGTTCTCAGGCAGGCGTGAAGGTAGAGCTTGTTATAAGAGGTATATCCTGCCTTGTGGCAGGCGTGGAGGGCGTTACTGACAATGTGCAGATACGCTCAATAGTGGGCAGATATCTTGAACACGCAAGGATATATATTTTCGGCACAGGTGTTCGCAAAAAGGTATACATATCCAGTGCAGACTATATGACAAGAAACACCACAAGGCGAGTTGAGGTCGCCGCACCTATCCTCAGTGAAGAAGTAAAAAAACGTGTCCTCGATATTTTTGACACCCAGATGCAGGACAACGTAAAAGCAAGGATAATGCAGCCTGACGGAAAATATCTCCGTGCAGAGCGCGGAGATATCGCCATTGACGCACAAAGCAGATTTTACGCTGAAGCATACGCCAATGCACCAAAGCCTGCTCCTGTTAATGATGCCAAGGCTGTCCAGCCTGAAAAGGAGAAAAAGGGCTTTTTCGGCTGGCTCAAAAGGCTTTTCAGAAGAAAAAAGAAATAATATACAATGCGGTCATATTCTATATGGCTGCATTTTTTTGTACAAAAAAAGGGACAGACTTTCGCCTGTCCCTTAAATTTTTATTCATTACTTCTTATCTTCAAAAGCGTTGTTGATAGCTGAAACAAGACCCTTGATAGAAGATACGATAATATCTGAGTGTCTGCCGACGCCCCAATACATCTTATCACCGCAGGAAATTCCAACATACGAAACAGCCTCAGATGTTGACTTTCTTTCAAGAGCGTGTTCTGTGTATGTTTCCACGGTAAAATCAAAGTTCAAAGCCTGCTTGATAGCATTTGCCACAGCGTCAAGACGTCCGTTGCCTTCTGCTGTATGATCATTTGTTACGCCGTTTACTGAAGCTGTGATAGCGGCGCAGATAGTGCCGTTCTGCTTCTGAACATAGTGTGCTTCAGGAATATCAACAGGTGCGCACTTGTTGAGGTACTCGTCCTTGAATATCTTGTAGACCTCATCAGGCATAAGCTCCTTGTGCTTGTGGTCTGAAACAGCCTTTACCTTGTAGCCAAAGTCCTCTCTCATCTTCTTTGGAAGATCGTAGCCGAACTGATTTTGGAGGATAAAGCCTATTCCTCCCTTGCCTGATTGCGAGTTTATTCTGATAACGTCACCGTCATACTCTCTGCCAACGTCATGCGGATCAATAGGAAGATAAGGAACTGTCCACTTGTCACAGCTCTTTTCTTTTCTCCAGTTCATGCCCTTTGCGATAGCGTCCTGATGTGAGCCTGAGAATGCAGCGAATACAAGTGCGCCTGAATATGGGCTTCTGTCATAAACCTTCATTCTTGTAACTCTCTCGTAAAGCTCTACCAGTGCAGGCATATCTGAGAAGTCCAGCTTAGGGTCAACTCCGTGAGTGTACATATTAAGTGCGATAGTAACGATATCGGCATTGCCTGTTCTCTCACCATTGCCGAAACAAGTACCCTCTATTCTGTCAGCACCTGCAAGCAGACCCATTTCGCAGTCTGCCACTGCACAGCCTCTGTCATTATGTGGGTGAAGTGAAACTATAATGTTCTCTCTGTTGTGAAGAGTGTCGCACATATACTCTACCTGCTGAGCATAAACATGAGGCATTGACATTTCAACTGTTACAGGGAGGTTGATGATGACCTTGCTCTCAGGTGTAGGCTGCCAGATGTCGATAACAGCGTTGCAGATATCTCTTGCAAACTCAGGCTCTGTGCCTGTAAAGCTCTCAGGAGAATACTCGAATACGATATTGCCCTTTGCGTGCTTCTTATACTCGTTACAGAGCTTTGCACCGTCTGTAGCTATCTTGATTATCTCTTCCTTTGACTTGCGGAAAACCTGCTCTCTCTGTGCAACAGATGTTGAGTTATAAAGGTGGACAACAGCGTTCTTTGCACCGTCGATAGCTTCAAATGTTTTCTTTATGATATGCTCTCTTGACTGTGTGAGCACCTGAATAGTAACATCATCAGGTATCATGTTCTTCTCAATAAGTGTGCGGCAGAACTCATATTCTGTTTCAGAGGCGGCAGGGAAACCTATCTCTATCTCCTTAAAGCCTATCTCAACGAGCTTTGTGAAAAACTCCAGCTTTTCTTCAAGGCTCATAGGAATGATAAGAGCCTGATTTCCATCTCTCAGGTCAACAGAACACCATGCAGGAGCGTGGTCAACATACTCTTTTTCAGCCCACTTCATGCACTTTACAGGAGGCATATAATAGCCTCTCTCATACTTTTCTACGTTTTTCATGTCAAATCCTCCTTATAAATATAAAGCCGATAATTATTTTGATAGTGATGTGGAAAAGGGCATAAAAAAATCGCCGCTCCTACCAATAAGGAGAGACGAGCTTTGCCGTGTTACCACTCTCATTCATATACGGCTCACACCGCATATCTCAGCCGCATCTATCAATGCGTATCTCTATAACGGGAGAACCCGTGAGCGGCTAATAAAATTTCACCGTTCAGGCTCGGGGACGAGTTATCACAAATTCCGCATACCGCCTTGCACCCACCGACGGCTCTCTGTAATGTCAGAACTTTGCTTTTGTTCCTGTCAACGCCTTTGTCATATTGTTTTTATTATACCCATACTTCCCGCTTTTGTCAATAGGGCATTTGTCGATTTAACAATTTGTTAATATTCGGTGCTAAATCGTTTTCCCTGACATTAAATGTAGGGGCTGGCGTCCCCTGCAAAATAATCTTAAAATATTCTTATTACGCTTTTCAAATGCTTAAAAGTATCTTAATTAGCCCGTCTGTCGGTTGACAAAGAATAATCAATGGGCTATAATAATAGATGCTGGCTTAGGGGGTTACCCCTAATACTTTTGTACAAAAGGGGATCTATAACATGATATTTGAAAGCATTAAAAAGCTTGTAACATATGGTCTGGAAAGCGGACTTATTGAGGAGAGCGACAGAGTTTATACCACAAACAGGCTTCTTGAAGCCCTTGACCTTGAGGAATATGACGAACCAGCGGAGGAGTTTTCTGACGTTGATCTTGAAAGCACTCTCAAAGAGCTTCTCGATTACGCTGTGGAAAAGGGTCTTACAGAAAATTCTATTGTATACAGAGATCTTTTTGACACAAAGCTCATGGGGCTTCTTACTCCAAGACCGTCAGAGGTAGACACAAAGTTCTGGGGACTTTACAACCACCAGTCTGCAAAGGTCGCAACTGACTATTTCTACAAGCTTTCGCAGGATACGGACTACATAAGAAGATACAGAGTTAAGAAAGATATGCGCTGGATAGCTCCAACAGAGTACGGCGACCTTGATATAACCATCAATCTTTCCAAGCCTGAAAAAGACCCGAAAGCTATTGCGGCGGCAAAACTTGCAAAGCAGTCGGGATATCCTAAGTGCCTGCTGTGCTATGAGAACGTGGGATATGCAGGACGAGTGAACTCCCCTGCAAGACAGAACCACCGTGTTATATCTCTTAAAATAAACGGCACAGACTGGGGACTTCAGTATTCCCCATATGTTTATTACAACGAGCATTGTATCCTTTTCAATAAGAAGCATACGCCTATGGTAATAGACCGCTCGGCATTTGAGAAGCTTTTTGACTTTGTTAGACAGTTTCCGCACTATTTCATAGGTTCAAACGCTGACCTGCCTATCGTTGGCGGATCTATCCTTTCACACGAGCATTTTCAGGGCGGTCATTATACTTTTGCAATGGCGAAAGCCCCTGTTGAAGAAAAGATAGTTTTCAAGGGCTTTGAGAACGTTGACGCAGGTATCGTTAAATGGCCTATGTCAGTTATCAGAATAAACAGCGAGGATAAAAACGCTCTCGTTGACCTTGCTGACAAGATACTCAAAGCTTGGAGAGGCTACACCGACGAAGAAGCGTTCATTTACGCTGAAACTGAGGGTGAGCCGCACAACACTATCACACCTATCGCAAGAATGAGGGACGGCAGATATGAGCTTGACCTTGTGCTTAGAAACAACATCACAACCGAGGAATATCCTCTCGGCGTTTATCACCCACATCAGGAGCTTCATCATATAAAGAAAGAAAATATCGGTCTTATCGAAGTAATGGGTCTTGCAGTGCTTCCGTCAAGACTTAAAGGCGAAATGGAAAAGCTTGCTCAGGTTCTGGTCACAGAGGGCATAGAGGGTGTACGCCGTGACGAGATGATCGAAAAGCACGCTGATTGGGCTGAGGAAATATCAAAGAGAAACAATATTACAGCTGAGAACGTTCACGAGGTCTTGCAGAAAGAAATAGGCATCGTGTTCGCAAAGGTGCTTGAACATGCAGGCGTTTATAAGCGAAACAAAGACGGAAAAGCTGCATTTGAAAGATTTGTAGACTATGTGAACAACAAGTAATAAAGAAAGAGGTGAACGCCCGTATCTCGCAGAAGAGATCCTGCAAGGGTGCGGGCATTTTTATGCTCAAATTTACAAGACGGCATATAAAGGAAACAGCAATAATTCTGGCAATAGTCCTTTTTATAGGCACACTGTGGTTTTTAGGCTACAAAAGACATATAAGAGATACCGTCAATCAGGCTTATGACGTTGCGCCTATATCCGCCATACAGTTACAGCTTGCTTCGTCATCAAAGGCTGATAAGCTTATGATAGTTGCTCATCCAGACGACGAAGTGCTTTGGGGCGGAGGACATCTTTATGATAAAGGCTATCTTGTTGTGTGCGTAACAAACGGAAGAAATAAGGTGCGTTCTCAGGAGTTCAAGGACGTGGTGAAAGCCTCGGGAAACGAGTGTATAATGCTTGAATATCCTGATAAAGTCAGGGGTAAGCGTGACGATTGGGCGCTTGTTAAGGACGGTATCGAATCTGACCTTGAAAAGATAATGACCTGCAAGGATTGGAAGCTTATAGCTGTGCATAATCAAAAAGGCGAATATGGTCATATCCACCATGTAAACGTGCATAATTACGTCACTGAGATATACGATAAGAACGATATCCAATGTGACCTTTACTGCTTTGGCAAGTATTACAAGGCTAGCCGTCTGAAGGTGGTGGGCAACACTTTGCCAAAGATATCAAAGGAGAGATACGAGTTCAAGAAAAAGCTTGCGGATATGTATACCTCTCAAAAGAAAACTGTAGACAAGCTGTGGCATATGGCTTATTATGAGGATTGGACGCTGTATAAACGCTACAGTGAACACCCTGAAATGAAAAAACAAACTGCAACTGCGCTGGGAGTGGCTGTGAATGAGGCTCAGTAAGAAAAATATAATACATCTGTGTGTGCTTACAGGGATATATCTTCTCTTTGTGCTTGCATTGACAAGATTCAAGTTTGCCTATGGCTCTGAGCTTGATTGGGGCGGACAGCACTATGCTATCCCGGATTATTTCAGAAAGCTCTTTTACAAAACTGGGGACTTTTTTCCCTCCTTTGCCCCGAACATAGGTTGTGGTGAGAACATCTATAATCTGTCATATTATGGGCTTTATTCGCCTATAATACTTTTTTCTTATCTTCTGCCCTTTGTGAAAATGTCCACCTATATACAGATAGTATCCATAATAGGCATTATAGCAAGCCTGTGGATATTCTATATATGGATGCGGCAGAAATTCACAGACAACACAGCGTTTGCACTGAGCTTTGTGTTTCTCTTTTCAGCACCCCTTATCTTCCACAGTCACAGGCACATAATGTTCGTGAATTATATGCCTTTCCTGCTTTTGGGTTTTATGGCTATCGAGGATTATTTCGAGGGCAAGAGAAAATACATGGTGACGCTTTGGGCATTTTTGATGCTCATGACAAGCTATTTCTTTGCAGTGTCGGGTCTTGCGGCAATGGCAGTGTATGGCGTTTACCGCTGGCTGAAAATAAATGAAAAGCCAACTTTCAAGAAGTTCTGCAAAGACGGAACAGCATTCGCTTTCAGGCTTATCCTAGCAGTGATAATGGCGTGCGTGCTTATCCTGCCGACACTGCACTGTATGCTCTCAGGCAGAGAGGCAGGCAACAGTCATGTTGACCTCAAGTCGTTCATACCTGGGGTAAACTTGAAATTTCTGCTCTATTATCACTACTCAATGGGGCTTTGCCTTTTCACAGTGCTTAGCATAATATCGGCGGTGTTCTCAAAACAGCGTTGCAGAAGATTTCTCGGGATCGTTATGATGGTAATAGCCACCTGCCCTATAATAGTCTATATGTTAAACGGCACACTGTATGTTGACCCGAAAGTTCTTATACCTTTCCTTCCTCTTGGTATGCTCCTTTTCGGACACACCTATTTTGATATAATAAGAGGAAAGCTAAAGCTTAAACCACTTGCAGTGATAACCCTTTTAGTTGCACTGGCAGGAGTTTTCTGGTTCAAGACCACCAAAAAAGTGGAGTTTTATATTATCCTTGACTTTGTTGTGCTTATGTCGAGCCTGTTTGTATACAGACGTTGCAAAAAAGAGTTCATACTTAATATAGGAATGTCCCTTTGCCTCGTGGTATCCACAGTATATGCAAACTTTGCAGACGAGCTTGTGCCTTTAAGAGAGCTTGAATATGATAACAGCAGTGATATGAATACACTTGCAGATTATGTGGGCTCGCAAGAGGAGATATCGAGGACTTCAAACTGCGTTGACGAAGTAAACACAGTGAACATGATATATAATGCAGATTATTACACCATGTCAATATATTCCTCACTGCACAATAAAGATTACAACAAATTTTATTACAGTGAGATATACAACGAAAATTCATACCGCAACACTTCCCTGACCACTCAGACACGAAGCCTTATTGCTGATATGTATTTTTCAAACAGATATCTTATCACTGACGACCCGGTAAAGGCAGTGTCAGGCTACAAGAAGATAAAAGAGAGCGGAAGCCTTTCACTTTATGAAAACAATGACGTTCTGCCTTTCGGATATGCTACCAATGCTCTTATCGGCAGAAAAGAATATAATTCCCTGAATTATCCATACTCAGTGGAAGCTCTTTTCAATAATATAATAGTTGAGGATAAGACGGAAAAGTCATTTTCATCTGATATCAAAAAGGTACGCTCCATCAACTTTACAGAGTGCGACCAGATAAAGCGTGAATGGGGAAAATACACCATTGACGCCAAAAAGCCTTTCACTCAGGAGATAACGCTTCCCGAAACGCTCACGAACAATGAGATAATGTTTGTATCTTTCAATGTGAACAACGATATAAAGGGTGGCAGAAAGGACGCTTGGGTGTCCATAAACGGCAATAAAAACAAGCTCACTGCACCTGATTGGAAGTATTACAATAATAACAGACGTTTTGAATATGTCATAACCACAGGTCAGGACTATAGTGCAGACAGCGTTAAGGTGAATTTCTCTGACGGCAAGTATGAGATAACCAACGTTCGCTGTTATGTCATCGACAAAGACAGCCTTGTGCGTGACGTTGACCCGTTCATGATAGACAAGAAGACCTCTCACGGAGATGTGATAAACGGCACTATAGACGTTAAAAATGACGGCTATTTCACCATTTCCATTCCGTATACCGACGGCTTCACCGCCGAGATCGACGGCAAAGAGGTGCAGTGTGAAAAGACCGACACTGCATTCCTTGGCTTCAAGATACCAAAGGGCAGCCACAGCATAAAGATAACCTTTACCGCACCGTTGCTCCACAAGGGCATAGCACTTTCAGCGGCAGGCTTGCTGATATTCATAATATGCGTTATTATTGACAGAAGAAAATCAAAAGCTTCAAAGTAAAAAAAATAAAAGCGACAGAAATCTGGATCTGTCGCTTTTTTTGTCGTATGTTTAGGTTTGTCTATTCACTTATTACATAAAATATGATAAAATAACAGAGTGATTGTGTGACTTTTGTCAAAGGTTCTGTCTGAATCCCTCACCAATGGTAACGTTTTCGTATGCAAGCTCACGCATTTTCAGCATTACATCATGTGGAGTTTCTCTCATTCCGCCCGTTGCCCAATCTATTATTATTCCGCAATAGCCATGAGAATAAAAATCGGCAAAGAACTTCGCCTTATCGGAACGCTTTCTGGTTATAGCAACAGCGTGATAGAAAAATCTGATAAACAGCTTGTGCATACTTCTGAAAAGATAATGCTCGAAAATCTTTTCGTTGCTTTTTAGCGTGTTTGAGTAAAAGCGCTTGTCTTTGAGCATATTTACGAGAAATCCTTCAAGACGCTCATACCAGTTGTCGTAGTTTACGCCTTTGGTGATGTCAGCGAAAAGCTCGTGAAGATAGATATAGCTCAAAAGCTCATATTTATCCTGAAAATGGTAATAAAAAGACTGGCGGTTAAGACCGCACTCACCTGTTATATCGGATATGGATATTTTATCAAAGGGTTTTTGCTCGCAGAGCTTTTTCAGTGAATCACACAAAGCACTTTTGGTTATCGCAGAGCTTGACATTTAACTACATTCCTTTCAAATTCATAGCGACAAAAGTGCTTTTTTGAAGAAAAATCAGACTAAGACACGTTTGTGTCAAAAAAGCAGACAATTCGCGCTAACTTTTATTATATCATAAATTTATGAAATTTCAATAACTTTTTATAAATATTTTTCACAGGGGGAAACGGCATGAAAAACAATATCATCACAGAATTTATAAATGGTCAAAGTTGTAGAGCGTATGAAGCTCTTGGGGCAGTAAAAACAGAGAACGGCATAAGATTTTCCACCTATGCGCCCCATGCAAGGAAGGTAGAGCTTTGCCTGAACGGAGATATTATCCCTATGGAATGCGATGAACGTGGGGTATGGAGCGTTGAACGCCCTGCAAAAGAGGGTGACATTTATCAGTATGTTATCACAACGCCTACTCTTGAAAAGCACTACCGCTCAGACCCTTTTGCGGTGTACAGCGAGGTAAGACCTAAAAATGCTTCTGTGGTGTATGATATTGACAGCTATAGCTGGAATGACCAAGAATGGCTCTCAAAGCGTGACAAATGCTATGAAAAGCCTATGAACATATATGAGGTACATTTCGGCTCGTGGCGCATAAAAGAGGGAAAAGAAGAAACCGACCGCTTTTACACCTATGAAGAAATGATAGACCTGCTCATACCTTATGTAAAGGAAATGGGCTATACCCATATCGAGCTTCTGCCACTGACGGAATATCCTTATGACGGCTCATGGGGCTATCAGGTGTCGGGATATTTTTCCGCAACCAGCCGTTACGGCGACCCCAGAGGGCTTATGAGGTTCATAGACGCCTGCCATGCGGAAAATATCGGCATTATTCTGGACTTTGTACCCGTACATTTTGTCCGTGATTTCTATGCCCTGCACATTTATGACGGAGGCTTCCTCTTTGAAAGCGACAACGAGTATGACAGATACTCCGAGTGGGGTACTGCCCTGTTTGACTACACAAAGCCTCATGTGCTTAGCTTCGTAAAATCCTCAGTTAATTTCTGGATAGAAAAATATCATGTTGACGGATTGAGATATGACGCAGTTGCAAACCTTATCTATCGTCACGGCCACACTGATGACGCTGTGAACGACAGCGGTATATGGTTCTTGAAGAACACTAATTACACCATTCAGAAAATGCACCCTGACGTTATGCTTTTCGCAGAAGATTCCACAAACTACACTAAGGTAACTGCCCCTGTTGAGTTCGGCGGTCTTGGCTTTGACTATAAATGGGATCTGGGCTTCATGAACGATACCATCAATTATATAAAGACTCCGCCTTTTGAACGCAGAAATCATCACAATAAAATGACTTTCTCCATGAGTTATTTCTATAATGACCTTTTCATTCTTCCTTATTCCCACGACGAGGTAGTTCACGGCAAGAAAACCATGGTGGATAAGGTGTTCGGCAGTCAGCAGGAGCAGTTTGCTACCATAAGAGCACTGTATACTTTCCAGTTCACTCACCCCGGCAAGAAACTCAACTTCATGGGCAACGAGCTTGGCGAATATCTTGAATGGCGTGATGAAAAAGAGCTTGGCTGGAATCTGCTCACATATCCTATACACGATTCATTACACGAGTATGTGAAAGCACTCCACAAACTTTATCTTGAACAGCCTGCACTGTATAAGTCCGACTATAATTCCACATCTTTCCGCTGGATAGACGCAGACAACAAAAATCAGTGCATTTATGCCTACCGCAGAAGCGACCCTTCCGGCAAGACGCTTTATATGGTGTTCAATTTTTCCGGAAGCTATCAGAACTATAGCCTGAAGGTCGAGCAAAACGGAGCCTACAAAGAGCTTCTCAACTCTGACCGTGATATTTATAGTGGATCAAACTGCATAAACAGCGGTCTTTATACCACAAACTATAAGCTGCCGCTCAGACTCGCACCTCTCAGCAGCGTGATAATTACCACAGAATGAGAAAAAAATATTAAAAATCATAAAATACTATTGCAAAATGGCGAAATATGCGTTATAATATAAGTGTATGTAATATACAACATTTACACCAAAATCATTTGAGAGGAGTTATGTAAATAATGGTTTATTCTCACGAAGTTGAAACAATGTGCCCTATCGCTCAGGGCGTTGCTCACGGTGCAGCTCCAATTCCAGAAGAAGCAAAGTGGGTAAAAGCTAAGGAAATCAAGGATATCTCAGGCTTTACACACGGTATCGGCTGGTGTGCTCCACAGCAGGGCTGCTGCAAGCTGACACTTAACGTAAAAGAGGGCGTTATCCAGGAATGTCTCGTTGAAACTATCGGCTGCTCAGGTATGACACACTCTGCTGCTATGGCATCAGAGATCCTTCCAGGCAGAACAGTTCTCGAGGCTCTTAACACAGACCTCGTTTGCGACGCTATCAACACAGCTATGAGAGAGCTTTTCCTCCAGATCGTTTACGGTCGTTCACAGAGTGCGTTCTCTGAGGGCGGTCTTGTAGTAGGCGCTGGTCTTGAGGACCTTGGTAAGGGACTTCGTTCACAGGTAGGTACTATGTATGGTACACTTGCAAAGGGTCCTAGATACCTTGAAATGACAGACGGCTATGTTACAGGTCTTGCACTTAACGAAGATGACGAGATCATCGGCTACAAGTTTGTAAACTTCGGCAAGATGATGGACTTCATCAAGGCTGGCGACGATGCTAACACTGCTTTTGAGAAAGCACAGGGTCAGTACGGCAGAGTAGCTGACGCTGTTAAGATCGTTGACCCAAGAAAAGAATAAGGAGGATTTGTTACAATGGCTTTATTTGAATCATATGAGAGAAGAGAAAAGCAGATCCTTGCTGTTATCAATCAGTACGGTATCAACACTATCGAAGAGTGTGCTGACGTATGCAAGGCTAAGGGTCTTGACATTTATAAGCTCGTTGAGGGCATTCAGCCTATCTGCTTTGAGAACGCTAAGTGGGCTTACACAGTAGGCTGCGCTATCGCTATCAAGAAGGGCTGCACAAGAGCTGCTGACGCTGCTGCTGCTATCGGCGAGGGACTTCAGGCTTTCTGTATTCCTGGCTCTGTAGCTGACCAGAGAAAGGTTGGTCTTGGTCACGGTAACCTCGGCAAGATGCTTCTTGAAGAGGACACAGAGTGCTTCGCATTCCTCGCAGGCCACGAATCATTCGCTGCCGCTGAGGGTGCTATCGGTATCGCTGAGAAGGCTAACAAGGTTAGAACAAAGCCTCTGAGAGTTATTCTTAACGGTCTTGGCAAGGACGCTGCACAGATCATCGCTAGAATCAACGGCTTCACATATGTTGAAACAGAAATGGATTACTACACAGGCGAAGTTAAGGAAGTATTCCGTAAGGCATACTCTGATGGTCTGAGAGCTAAGGTAAACTGCTACGGTGCTAACGATGTTACCGAGGGCGTTGCTATCATGTGGAAAGAAAATGTTGACGTTTCTATCACAGGTAACTCAACAAACCCAACAAGATTCCAGCACCCAGTTGCAGGTACATACAAGAAGGAAAGACTTGAGAAGGGCAAGAAGTACTTCTCAGTTGCATCAGGCGGAGGAACAGGTAGAACTCTGCACCCAGATAATATGGCTGCTGGTCCTGCTTCTTACGGTATGACAGATACAATGGGAAGAATGCACAGCGACGCTCAGTTTGCTGGTTCTTCTTCAGTTCCTGCACACGTTGAGATGATGGGTCTTATCGGCATGGGCAACAACCCAATGGTTGGTGCTACAGTTGCTTGCGCAGTTGCAGTTGAAGAGGCTATGAAGTAAGGTTTTAATCCACTTCACAAGTCTTGTAATGTGAACAACGATAAGACTTCGTGTTCAAAAGAATATCAGTAAGGCGTTAGATTTTGTTCTAACGCCTTATTTTTATGCACAAAAAGACCTCCCCATGCTGTAAGGAAAGGTCTGACGACCAAACTAAAGCGCAGGAAGGTCAATATCACAAATACAAGCTAAAAAACTGCATAACTCCCATATTAAAAGAACTTTGCAATATCCTCAACAGCTCTCCTTTTAGGTCTGGCAGGGGCTTCTGCAGGATAGCCAACGGCTATAACCGATACTACGATCTCGCTTTCTGGTATTTCAAGCACCTCACGGAGCTTTTCTCCGTCCCTGATGCCCATTACAAGCGAGCCTAAGCCAAGCTCAGCCGCTTTGAGAAGAAGTATCTCATTGTGCAGACCAAGATCGTAAAATCCCCAGCCATTGCCAACTTCATTATCAGGATCACCCTCTTTGTCAAAACCTGCTCTTGTATGTACAAAAGTCGTTACAAGAAGCGCCGCATTTTCAGACCTTTCTCTGTTAAATCCGGGCAAGCACTCCTCTCTTACCCTCTTTGTCATCTCGTCGCTGAGAACGCAGTAATACCTTGCAGTTTCAGAGTTTTTCCACGATGGTGCTTCTGTTGCGGCAGCTATGAGCGTTTCTATCTGCTCTTTTGTTACCTTTTTACTGCCGTCATATTTTCTTATGCTTCTTCTGCTTTCAATAAGCTTCTGAAATTCCATTTATATCTCTCCTTGTCAAAATGTGAGGCTCACGCCTGTTTCAGATACAATTATAACATATCACTTCCACCATTTCAAGTAGCAAAAGCCCTTGAAATGTTCATATTATTGTGATACAATAACGTAAAGACAATATGGGGGTGCAGACTATGAGCTTTGTAAAATTCGAGAACGTTTATAAAAGATACAAAATGGGCGAGATAACCATAAATGCCGCAGACGGTGTTTCATTTGAGATAGAAAAAGGCGAATTTGCTGTTATCGTGGGTGCAAGCGGTGCAGGAAAAACTACTATACTTAATATGCTCGGCGGCATGGATACCTGCGATGAGGGCAAGATCCTTGTTGACGGCAAGGACATTGCCACTTTTAATAAAAAGCAGCTCACAACATACCGCAGATATGACATAGGCTTTGTTTTTCAATTCTATAACCTTGTGAATAATCTTACTGCTAAGGAAAATGTAGAGCTTGCCACACAGATATGCGCACATGCCTCACAGCCTGAAGAAGTGCTGAAAAAAGTGGGACTTGAGGACAGAATGAACAACTTCCCCTCCCAGCTTTCAGGCGGCGAGCAGCAGCGTGTTTCTATCGCACGAGCATTGGCGAAAAATCCTAAGCTTCTTCTTTGCGACGAACCAACGGGCGCTCTTGATTACAACACAGGTAAAAATATCCTCAGACTTTTGCAGGATACCTGCCGCCGTGACGGAGTTACAGTTATAGTCATAACCCACAACTCCGCTATCGCACCAATGGCTGACAGAGTTATAACCGTCAAAAACAGCAAAGTAGACAAAGTTGAGATAAACAAAGACCCTGTTGACGTTTCTACTATCGAATGGTAACGGAGAAATATATGAAAACTCTTTCACCTATCAAATACGAATATGGCAATCTGAAAATAGGCGGAGGCGGCTTTGTGACAGGTATCACTTTCCACCCCACCGACAGCAAAACGCTTTATATACGCACCGACATCGGTGGCGTTTATCGCTATGACTTTGACAAAAACACATGGGTCTATCTGGCAGACAAAGTTACCGCAGACGACCCTGCACAGACCTATCCCCTTGCAATAGCCCTTGACGAAAACGACCCAAATAAGCTGTTTTTCACCTGCGGAGATAAACGCTCAAATTATATCTGCATATCTGATGACAAGGGAGAAAATATAATACAAAAGACACTGCCATGCAGCGTTCACGGAAATGAAGTTGGCAGAGCCACAGGTGACAGACTTATTTACAAAAACGGCAGGCTGTATTTCGGCTCTCAGACCGCAGGAATTATCTATTCTGATGATATGGGCGAAAGCTGGCAAAGCATAGACCTGTTTGGTGAGAAAAACATCTCGCTTATATGGACAGACAGTGAGGGCAAACTTTTTATAGCAGGCTGTTCAGGTGAAGCAAACTCCCCTGATGGTGTAACAAGAGGTCACACTCTGTATTGCTCCACAGACGGCTTGAAAAGCTTCGTTCCCCTCACCGCCCCCGACCCTGTGAAATACGAAAACTCCTCCTATTATGGCTTCGTGCCACAGCGTATCACCAGCGACAGCAGATATATATACATCACTTTTGCTTCAAGCGGAGAAGTATTCTACGGTGGCATGGGTGCTTATGCTTGCGACACAGGCTCGCTTTCAGGCGGCAAGGTCTACAGATACCGCATCGAAAATGGAGTGACTGTTTTTGACAAAGACATCACCCCCGAGGACCATATCCCATGCGGCTACAGCGGAATATGTTCCAACGGCAAAATGCTTTTGCTATCAACTGTCTGCCGAAAAAATGGCGGAGATATGATCTATACAAGCACCGACAGCGGTGAAAGCTGGCAGATAATAATGAACGGTCTTGAATATAGCCGCTTCGATTGGAATATCCCATACATGAAACCACGATACAACGGAGGCGGAAACTGCGTCCACTGGATAAGCGACATAAAGCTTTCGCCTTTTGACAGCGACACTGCCTTGTTCAACACAGGAACAGGTCTGTTCATGATAACAGGTCTTGCAAGCGGAGTTGTGCTTGTCAAACCATTCTGCGAGGGCATCGAGGAAACTGTTCACCTTAATGTATACACCACTCCCCATGGCAGAAATCGCATTATAGATATCATTGGCGACCTTGGCGGCTTTGCCTTTGAAGATTATGACAGTGAGTGCGAAAATTCCTTTGCAAACGAAAATGGCGACCGCTACATCACCTGCCTAAACGCAGACTTCACACTTCAAAGACCTGAATACATCGTTGCAACTCCCCGTGGCAACTGGACGGGCAAAACAAAAGGCGGTCTGATCTTATCCAAAGATTGCGGTTCAACGTGGGAAAGACTTCCCATGCCCCGTGGGCTTTCTGAGTTTATAGACCAAAAGCTTGACAACATCGAAAAGCCTAATGTAGACTCAGGTTGGACAGCGATATCTGCCGACGGCAAACGCATAATGTGGGCTATTGCAGGCGGCAGAGGCTTTTCTAACAAGGCTGTCTGCTATACCGACGACGAGGGCAAAACATGGCAAAAGTCCATTTTTACGGACAGTAACGAAAACTCAGCAGATGAACACAACGTAAAAATTTTCTCGGACTATTACAACAGCGATCTTTTCTTCGCCATAGCAGAACGAGAAAATCTGGGGCTTTACATCAGCCGTGACAAAGGTGCAACTTTCAGAGAAGTGTCCATAAAAGCGGACATAAAGTGTCCGCGATACGCTCACTATCAGCTTTCAAGACAGCCAGATAAAAGCGGAGTATTCTGGCTTGCAAACGGCATAAAAGGACTTTACCGCTTTGAGATAAAGAGTGACAGCGTGGGTATAAGTGATATTCTCCCTGAGAACAGGATTAACTGCATAGGCTTTGGAAAAGGGCTTGAGGAAACTCCTGCAATGTATGTCACAGGAAATATCAGTGGCGAATACGGCTTTTATATTTCTGAAGATCTTGGCGAAAGCTTCGCACGTATAAACACCGATAGACAGCAATACGGCGTTATACACTCAATATGCGGAGATATGCGTGAGCACGGCGTTTTCTGCCTTGCCACAGGCTCTCACGGACTTATGTTCGGCAGGCAAAAAAACCTTGCAAAGCCGTGAAAAATGTGGTATAATCAAAATAACATAATTGAAAGGAAGTTCAATATGACCTACAAGGAAGAATTTATAAAATTTATGGTAGACAGCGGAGTTCTCACGTTTGGCGACTTCACTCTCAAAAGCGGCAGAAAAGCTCCGTATTTCATCAACTGCGGAAACTATAAAACAGGCGAACAGCTTGCAAAGTTGGGCGGCTTTTACGCTGACTGCATAGCTGACAACAAAATACCTGTTGAAACACTTTTCGGACCTGCATATAAGGGTATCCCTCTTGCTGTTTCAGCCGTTATCGCGCTTGCAACCAAGTATAGCATTGACGTTTCTTACTGCTTTGACAGAAAGGAAGCTAAGGATCACGGCGAGGGCGGAATGTTCGTTGGAAAGAAGCTTGCAGACGGAGAAAAGGTAATAATCATCGACGATGTTATGACATCTGGCAAGGCTCTCAGAGAGTCAATGCCAAAGCTCAAAAGTGCCGCAGACGTAAACGTAACAGGCATGGTTATAACAGTTGACAGAATGGAAAAAGCACTGGATACTGACCTCTCTGCCGTTGAACAGGCTTATAAAGACTTTGGTGTAAAGGTATACTCTATCGTAAACATCAACGATATCATCAAGGCTATTCAGGACGGTGTTGTTGAGGGCAAAGAGTATCTTGACAAAATGCTGGAATACCGTGCAGCATACGGAGTTGACCACGAATAATAAGCCTGCTTTGAGGAAAATTTAAGGTTATTTTAAAGTTACAAATTGAAATAATTTGTAACAGTATTGTAGTGAAATGTAACTTGTCTGTTCTTGAAGTTACAGCCCCTAAAGGCTATAATATGTAATGTAGAACAGAGAAAGAAAAAAAGAATGTAAACACTAAGATCAAACTCTTAGCTCGTTTCATCCTCTCCAAAATTTTTACACAAGCAAAGGGCAGCCGATGGGTTGCCTTTTTGTTTTGTCGAAATGAGCAGGATAAATGTAAAAAAAGTGTTAAGTGCTTGACAAGTGACGTATATAATGGTATAATAATAAAGCTGATTTGTTCAGCATATTGATAAATACTACATAGAACTACTGTCTAAACTGAAATGATGGGCTTCTATGAGTCATAATTTTAGTTTGGAAGGAGGAAGTCAAATGAGAGAAGGAATTCACCCAAAGTATGAGGAAACAACAATTACTTGCGCTTGCGGTAATGTTATCCATACTCGTTCTACAAAGAAGGATATCAAGGTTGAAATTTGTTCTAAGTGCCACCCATTCTACACAGGTAAGCAGAAGCTCGTAGATACAGGCGGACGTGTTGACAGATTCAAGAAGAGATTTAATCTTGACTAATTTTCAAAGGGAACGGATAATTCCGTTCCTTTTTTCTTTTATATGAGGACACCAAATGGGATATACAACAATCTATGAGGAAGCTCAGGCGAGCTTTACGGAGAAAAAGTCCGAATTTATCGGGCATATCGCACCTGTCAGCACCGCTGATGAGGCTGTCGCATTTATAAACAGGATAAAAGCCGAAAACCGCAAGGCTAGACACAACGTCTATGCCTATGTGTTGAGAGAGGGAAACGTTTCACGATACAGCGACGACGGCGAGCCACAGGGTACAGGCGGAGTGCCTGTGCTTGATGTAATAAACAAATCCGGGCTTACAGATGTTTGCGTGGTGGTGACACGATATTTCGGCGGAATACTTTTAGGGGCAAGCGGTCTTACAAGAGCCTATTCTCAGGGTTGTTCAATGGCGGTGAACGCTGCAAGAAAAATGGAAATGTGCGAGTGTTCAAGAATATCTTTTTCCTGCGACTATACACTTTATGGCAAAGTCAGCTATGCGTTGCCTGAATATGGCGTGATAATGGAAAAAGAGGACTTTGCTGATTCTGTAAATCTTGCGTTTCTTGTGAAGTCTGAATTTTCAGACAAGCTGAAAAAACAGCTTACGGATATATCCTGCGGCAAGCTTGAATTGTCAGAAGAAACAAATCTTCTTGCTGATTTTGCGTGAAGTTTGTGCGATCATACAAAAACATTCAGCCTTTATGTAAAAATAAAGGCTTTTTTGAACTATTATAGTATATATTATATAGAGTTAGTATGTTTTATATACTGTAAGGGGGAATTTTTGTGCTGCCGAGAGAACAAACCGAGTTGTTTGAAAAACAATTTCTGAGCGAAAACGCCTGCTTGTCTGTTGATTCAAAAGGGCGTAAAGAGCCTTGCGAACCTTGTCCGCTGAGGACGTGTTTCCAGCGTGACCGTGACAGGATACTTCACTGCAACTCTTTCAGACGGCTGAAGCATAAAACTCAGGTCTATCTGTCCCCTGCAGGCGACCATTATAGAACACGACTTACTCATACCCTTGAGGTAAGTCAGATTGCACGGACTATCTCACGGGCTTTGCGGCTCAACGAAGATCTCACCGAAGCTATCGCACTGGGTCATGATCTTGGTCATACGCCTTTTGGTCATGCAGGAGAAAGGGCTCTCAACGAGCTTAGCCCTGACGGCTTTCACCACTATGAGCAAAGCCTGCGTGTAGTGGATATTTTGGAAAAAGACGGCAAGGGTCTTGACCTCACAGAAGAAGTCCGTGACGGAATATTAAAGCACACTAACATGATAGCCGACACGAAAGAGGGCTATGTTGTGCGATTTGCAGACGTTATCGCCTATATAAATCACGATATCGACGATTCCGTTCGTGCAGGCATTATGACCGAGGAGGATATCCCGAAAAACATCACAAAGGTTCTTGGCGGATCCAAGTCTGAGAGGATAACCACTCTTGTGACATCGCTTATCAAGGGCGGAGCTGAAAGCCTGCATATGGACGACGAAGTGAGTGACGCCTACACTGCACTGCATAGATTTATGTTTGACTTTGTGTACACAAATCCAAAGTGCAAATCAGAAGAAGTCAAAGCTAAAGACATGATAGCAAAGCTCTATGACTACTATGTTCATCATATAGAAAAGCTGCCTGCCTTTTATATGAATCTCGCCTATCAGTTCGGAATTGACCGCGCTATCTGCGATTACATATCAGGCATGACAGACGGCTTTGCCATTGAGACCTTTAAAAATCTGTTTATCCCATTGGGGTGGACAAAGTATTAGCGCATACCCAAGGAGGAAGAAATTTGCCGCTGCCTATAGATTTTATAGAAAGACTTAAAGCTGCCAACCCTATCGCAGAGGTCATGAGCAGCTATGTCACCCTCAAAAGAACAGGCAGAGATTATGTTTGCCTCTGCCCTTTTCACAACGAAAAAACCCCGTCCTGCCATATTCACCCTGACAAAGAGTATTTTCACTGCTTTGGCTGCGGAGCAGGCGGAGATGTTATCACTTTTACAATGAAGTACAATAATTTGGACTATTGGGAAGCTGTCAAGCTCCTTGCAGAACGTGGCGGAGTGCCGCTTCCGGAGGATAACGGCTATGACAGCAAGCGCACCGATACCAGAAAGCGCTTCTATGAAATGAATAAAACAGCCGCAAGGTTTTTCTATCATCAGCTAAAGACACCACAGGGCAAGGAATGTCTTGACTATCTTATAAACAAACGTAAGCTCAGTATTGAAACCATAAAGAAATATGGCATGGGCTTTGCTCCAAACAGTTGGTCTGCCTTGAAAAGCTATATGCTCTCTGAGGGCTTCACCGAGGAAGAATTGGAGCAAGGCTCGCTTATCTCACGTTCACAGAAGAATACCCGAAATACGTTCGATTTCTTCGTAAATCGTGCAATGTTCCCTTTTATCGACCTTGCAGGTCATATAGTGGGCTTTGGTGGAAGAGCGCTCACACCTGACGATAAGAGAAAATATCTTAACTCAAAAGATACCCTTGTGTATTCAAAAAACAGATTTCTCTTCTCCATGAACTTCGCCAAAAACGCCGCAGTGAAAGATAAGACCATTCTTCTGTGCGAGGGTAACCTTGACGTTATTTCCCTTAATCAGGCAGGCTTTGAAAATGCCGTAGCTTCCTGCGGAACTGCGCTCACCCCTGAACAGGCGAAGATAATATCCAACTATGCAGACAACGTTGTCATATGCTATGACGCAGATGGCGCAGGTCAGAAAGCCACAACGAGAGCAATAAAAATTCTAGGTGAAACCGGCCTTAAGACCACAGTTATAAAAATGAACGGTGCAAAAGACCCTGATGAGTACATAAACAAATTCGGAGCAGACCACTTTCGCCATTTGCTGAAAAAATCAGACGGTGCAATAGAGTTTGAGCTAGAAAAATGCAAAGACGGCATTGATATGGACACTGATATAGGCAGGATAGATTATCTCAAAAAAGCCTATAAAGTCCTTGCGGATATAAGCTCCCCTACTGAGCGTGAGATATACGCAAAAAAGGTGGCGGCTGAACAGAATGTGAGCATCACAACTGTCAATGCAGAACTTAATGCTATACTTAAAAACCGTCGCTATCAGTATAGCAAAAAGGAATGGACTCGCACTATAACCTTCGCTGACAAGCGTGACACAATAAACCCCGAAGCCAATGAACACAGACGAGAATCCGCCGCCGAAGCGGGTATCATATATTATCTCTACAATAATCATGACGCCTGCGGAGATGTTCTCAAAAGGCTTCCGCCCGACAAATTCGTTACCAGCTTCAATAGGCGTGTTTACGAAAGCCTGACGAGCAAGATAACCGATTTGCAGGATTGCTCTGTATCATCTTTTAATGGTGAATTTTCACCCGAGGAAGTGGGTAAGATAACGGAGATACTGGAAAAATACAGCGAACTGGGCATTGACGCCAAGGTCGCTGAGGATTATATAAATGTGCTTTTAAACTACAAGCCGAAGGAGAAACAGGAGGATATATCCGACGACGACTTCTTCAAAAAGTTTGAAGAAATGCGCAAAAAGAATTAGCAAAGATCAACCGATGTAAAAATTGAGATTGGAGTGTTTGAAATGACAGACAAGAAACAGATACTTGATAACCTTATGGAACACGGCAAAACTACAGGCAAGCTCACTACAAAAGAGATAACTGACGCTCTTGAAAAGCTCGACTATGACGTCGAGCAAATGGACAGCTTCTATGATAGCTGTGCCGCAAATAATATTGAGATAATTGATGATATCATCACCGACGACAGCCTTGACATGGTAAACCCGGAAGACGATCTGGATCAGGACGGCGTTGATATTTCCCTTTCAACTGACGGAATCGCTATCGACGACCCGGTTAAGATCTACCTTAAGGAAATAGGCAGAGTGCCGCTTCTTACCTCCGAGGAGGAGATACAGCTTGCAGAAAAGATGTCTAGCGGCAATGAAAAGGACGCTAAAAAAGCAAGAAAAAGACTTGCAGAAGCAAACCTCAGACTTGTTGTTTCTATCGCAAAGAAATATGTGGGCAGAGGAATGAGCTTCCTTGACCTTATCCAGGAAGGCAACATGGGTCTTATCAAAGCCGTTGAAAAATTCGACTATACAAAGGGCTTCAAATTCTCCACATATGCCACATGGTGGATAAGACAGGCTATAACAAGAGCGATCGCCGATCAGGCAAGAACAATCAGAATACCTGTACACATGGTAGAAACTATCACAAAGGTAAAGAAAGTATCTTCACAGCTTCTCCACAAGAACGGTCATGATCCGTCACCTGAGGAAATAGCAAAAGAGCTTGATATGAGCGTTGAAAGAGTAAGAGAGATAATGCGTATCGCTCAGGACCCTGTTTCTCTTGAAACACCTATCGGTGAGGAGGAGGACTCACATCTTGGCGACTTTATCCCTGATGATGACGCTCCGGCTCCGGCAGAAGCCGCTTCACTTGTGCTTCTTAAAGAGCAGATAAATCAGGTGCTTTCCACTCTTACAGAGAGAGAAGAGAAGGTGCTCAGACTGCGTTTCGGTCTTGAGGACGGACGTTCAAGAACTCTTGAAGAAGTAGGTCAGCAGTTCAACGTTACCCGTGAGAGAATACGTCAGATAGAGGCAAAGGCTCTCAGAAAGCTCCGTCACCCTAACAGGAGCAACAAGGTAAGAGATTACCTTGACTAAGTTTCGGAGGAAATAAATGTTTATAACACTTGAGGCGGATTACGCAGTAAGAATAGTATCCGTTCTATGCCGCGAAAAAGACAAAATGGACGCAAAGACCATTTCCAATGATGCCTGCGTTACACTTCGATTTGCGCTGAAGATACTGAGAAAGCTTGTTGCGGCTGATATAGTGAAGTCATATAAAGGCACGCAGGGGGGCTATATCATAAATAAAGACCCTGCACAGCTTACCTTGAAAGACGTTCTTGAAGCCATAGAGGGTACATATTATTTTTCAAGATGTCTTTCCCCAGACTGCACCTGCAACAGAGGTGCAGACGGTATCTGCTGTTATCAGAAAGCTTTTAACGAGATATCTGAAATGGTAAGGAACAAGCTTGACACATATACCTTTGCGGAGCTTATCGCAAATTCCGAGGAATTTAACCGAGAGGATACTGCTAATGAAACGCAGCAAGAAATTCAAGCTTGACAAGGAAGCTATAAACAAAATAGACAGCGAGTATGACGATCGTGACCTTTCAGACTATACAAACTACGAGGCTTATGAGGAAGAAAAGCCACGGCACAGATTTCTGAAAAAGCTCGTAAAACGGCTGATAATACTGTGTGCAGTCGTGCTTGTGATAAACCTTGCGGTGCTTTTGTATACAGGCAGACTGTGGTTCAATGAGCCGAAAAAGCGTGACTATCCAATAAGAGGACCTGTTGTAACAGAGTCAATGGGCGAGATACGCTGGAAGAGTTTTGCTAAGCAGAATATCCAGACCGCCTATATAAGAGCCACCAAAGGCACTACCTTTGAGGACGGTGCGTTCCGTGACAACTGGAACGGCTCAAAGGACACTGATATATCAGTGGGTGCATATCATGTGCTGGAGCTTGATACTGACGGCACTAAGCAGGCAGAGCATTTCATAAATGCCGTGGGCGAGGATCTAAGCGGCAGGCTTATCCCTGCAGTGGAGGTAAGACTGAGAGGACTTTACAGACTTTTGCCACCTGACTATTACGAAACCGCAGATAACCTTGCAGACTTCTGCGACAGGATAGAAAAGCAATACGGCGTAAGACCTGTCATATACTGCACAGAACGGACGTACAAAAACATCGTTGCTTCAGACAGCAGATTTAACAAGGACAAGATATGGTATGAGAGCCTGTTTTCAAAGCCTGACGAGGATATGGATTGGACGTTTTGGACTTATACCAACCGTGTAAAATTCTCATTCTATGAAAGCGGCGAATATCTTCACATGACGGTATTTAATGGCAGCGAAGATGATTTCAAAAAGCTTATAATATAAAAAAGCGTGTATGTTTTTTTGCATACACGCTTTTTTTCATACATAAAATTAAACAGGACAAACACTTTCATGTCCGTCCTGTCTGTTTCATAATATTACTACAAATATGTAATTACTTAGCTTCACCCTTGAGCTCTGCCATACAAGCTGCACAAATTGTCTTGCCCTTGTATTCAACGCACTCTTCACCGCTTCCGCAGAAGATACAAGTTCTCTGGAACTTCTTCAGAATGATCTTGTCATCATCTGTGTAGATCTCGATAGCGTCCTTAACAGCAAGGTCGTAGGTTCTTCTGAGCTCGATAGGAAGAACTATTCTTCCAAGCTCGTCAACTTTTCTTACAATTCCTGTAGATTTCATAAAATCAATCCCCTTTAAATTAATTTGAAACACAAAAATAGTATTTCATTTAACATAAATCTTATGATAAACATATTATAACAAACATAATTACATTTGTCAAGCGTTATCACCAAAATTTCACACTTATTGTCAAAGTTTTTTATATATTAACTTGATATGAATACTAACTGAAAGGAGTGTTAATTATATTAAGCGTAATAATTGTGATATTGTCCCTATCCGCCTTGTTATGCGGTTTTCTTAAAGGCGACATGACAGCAGTATCAGTGGCTTCTCTTGAAGGCTGTAACAAAGCGGTGGAGCTTGTCATATACCTGAGTGGCTCAATGTGTCTTTGGGGCGGACTTATGAAGATATGTGAAAAGGCTGGCATAACAGCGGTCATTGCCCGTATGCTATCCCCTGTCACAAGGCTACTATTCAGAGATGCCGCACACTGCCCCGAGGTCATGAATGCCGTGACAATGAACCTGACCGCAAACCTTTTAGGATTAGGCAATGCCGCCACACCCTCAGGCATAGCCACAGTGAAAGCCATGCAGAAGCTTCCGCCTGCGGCACGAAAGAGGTGCATTTCTATGCTTGTGGTGCTTAACACGGCTTCCATTCAGCTTATCCCCTCCACCATTGCGGCAATGCGCCTTGAACACGGTGCAGTATCCCCCTTTGACGTAACGCCTGCTATCATTTTCTCCTCCCTTATCTCCGTGACCGCAGGCTGTCTTATGGTCTATGCCCTCAACCTCAGAAAGGACGAACGCCATGGATTTCGGTGACATTTTCGTGCCTGCGCTTATGGTTTTTATACTTTGCTATGGGCTTGTGAAAAAGGTGGATATAGTGAATGTGTTCTGCGAGGGTGCGACTGAAAACCTCAAAATCGCCGTGGGGCTGATACCAATGCTCATTCTGCTTATGACAGCAGTGGGAATGTTCACATCATCAGGAGCAGCTGATATTATAGCAAAACTGCTCCGACCTGTGACCACCTTTCTGGGCTTTCCGGAAGAGTGCATACCACTTGCCATAGTCAGACCCATTTCAGGAAGCGGCGCACTCGCCTGCCTTGAAACCATTCTTTCAAGCGTTTCCCCTGACAGCTACAGCGGACGTGTGGCAAGCGTTTTAATGGGGTCAACGGAAACCACATTCTACACCATAGCAGTATATTTTTCAGCCATAAAACAAAAGGCTTATCCCTCAGTATTTGCAGCGGCGTGCCTTTCCGACGCCATGGGATTTGTATTCTCTGCACTTGCAGTTAGGCTGTTTTTCTCATAAAACCCAGGAATAAATTTTACATATTGGTACATAATAGACCTATCACAAATAAACGGAGGTCTTACCAGTGAAAGATATGTTTTGTTTCCAGTGTCAGCAGACTGCACACAACAAAGGCTGTGACGGAAAAGTAGGCGTATGCGGCAAAAAAGCCGACACAGCAGTTTATCAAGACGAGCTAATCGGTGCACTTATCGCCCTTGCAAACGCCGCAGAAAATGGCTCGTCAACTGAAAAAACAGATATGCTCATACTCAAAGGGCTTTTTACGACTATCACGAACGTGAACTTCAATAATGTCACCATAAAACAGCTCACAGAGGAGATACACATTGAGCGAAACCGCATCAACTCTCAGAAGTTTGATGACTACGACATGAAAAAACTGTGGAACGATCATGAGGATATCCGCTCGCTGAAATCACTTATCCTCTTCGGAATAAAGGGTATGGCGGCGTATGCTTATCACGCACAGGCACTTGGCAAAACTGACAGCGAGGTGACAAGCTTTTTCTACAAGGCTCTGCGTGCCATAGGCAGTGAGAACGACCCTGAAAAGCTGTTGGGACTGGTGCTCGAAACAGGCAATGTGAACCTGAAATGTATGGCACTTCTCGACGCCGCAAACACTGACGCATACGGCGACCCTGTCCCTACAGAAGTTCCACTGACCATTGAAAAAGGGCCTTTTATCGTCGTGAGCGGTCATGACCTGCACGATATGAAACTTCTCCTTGAGCAGACCAAAGATAAAGGAGTGAATATCTACACTCACAGTGAAATGCTCCCTGCCCATGGTTATCCAAAGCTCAAAGCCTATCCGCAGCTAAAGGGCAATTTCGGCACAGGCTGGCAAAATCAGCAGACGGAATTTCACAATATCCCTGCACCGATACTTTTCACGACAAACTGCATAATGCCTGTCCGTCAAAGCTATTGCGACAGAGTTTTCACCACCTCTATCGTGTCATATCCTGAGCTTGTGCACATTGGCGACGACAAGGATTTTACGCCTGTTATAGAAAAAGCCATTGAGTGCGGCGGCTATGACGAGGACAGAGAAATGACAGGCATGAACGGCGGTCACACAGTAACAACAGGCTTTGCACACAACGCAGTGCTGTCAAATGCCGAAAAGATAATAAGCCTTGTGAAAGAGGGCAGGATAAAGCACTTCTTCCTCATAGGCGGCTGTGACGGTGCGTCACCGAGCAGAAGTTACTATTCCGACTTCGCAAGGCTCACGCCGCCTGACAGCCTTATCCTCACTCTTGCCTGCGGAAAATACCGCATAAACGATATGGATCTTGGCACTATCGACGGCATACCAAGGATACTTGACTGCGGACAGTGCAATGACGCATACTCAGCCATAAAGATAGCCCTTGCACTTGCCGAGGCGTTCGACTGCGGAGTGAACGATCTGCCGCTGACGCTTGTGCTTTCATGGTATGAGCAAAAGGCAGTTTGCATACTTCTCACCCTGCTTTCATTGGGCATAAAGAACATCTACCTCGGACCGACCCTCCCCGCATTCGTTTCAAAGGGAGTGCTTGACGTTTTGGTCGATAAGTTCCAGCTTACACCTATCAGCACACCAGAGGAAGATATAAAGAAAATACTTGGCTAAATTTTCGCAGGAGCGTGGTAATACGTTCCTGCTGAGAGTGCTGAAAAAAACAAGCAAGCGGGACGTTGAGAGCGCCGTCCCCTACAAATGACGTAGCTATTTTATGTAGGGGCAACCTTTGGTCCCTCGCTAACTGTTGGGCTTTTCAACAAATTGGCAGGAACGTGATTTTTGCGTTCCTGCTTTTTTGTCGTAAAAAAAATCTTCTTCATTTCTTGTATAGGAGAATAAAATATGGTATAATCATATTAAAGAAAAAACAAGAAATCGGAGGTACATAAAATGTCTGAAATAAAATGTCCCCACTGCGGAGAGGTGTTCAAAGTTGATGAACAGGGCTATGCGGCTATCGTGGCTCAGGTAAAAACGGCTGAGTTTGATAAAGAGCTTGACAAGCGTGTGGCTGATGAAAAAGACAAGGCTTTGAAGCTTGCTAAGCTTGATTTTGACAGCAGGTACACAAAAGCTGTCAATGACAAGGATATGGAGATACAAAAGCTAAAAGCGGCTGCGGCTAACGGTGAGAGCGAAAAGACACTTGCAGTCACAAAGGCTCAGGAAAGCACAAGAGCCGAGTATGAAAAAACGCTTGAGCAGCTAAAGGAGCAGATAAGTCAAAACGAAAAGCTTATCGCACAGCTTACCGCTCAGACTAAATCTATGACCACAGAAAAAGAACTTGCCATATCAATGGCTGTGGAGAAAGCAAGATCGCAATTCAACAGCGAAAAAGACAAGCTCAGGCAGGAGATATCTCAGCGTGATATGCAGATACAGCAGCTCAATTCTGAGCATACTCTGCAAATGCAAAAGTCAGAAAATGAATATAAAGCGGAGATAACACGTCTTGAAACAGATATCAAAAATAAGGATACTGAAAAGGCTTTGGAGCTTACCACTGCACTTTCAAAAGTGGAAAGTGAGAAAAATTCCACTATTGCAGAGCTTAATGCACAGATAAAAAGCAAGGACGAAGCTATCGCATACTACAAAGACCTAAAAAGCCGTCTGTCTACAAAAATGGTGGGCGAGAGCCTTGAACAGCACTGCATGAACGAGTTCAACAAGATAAGAGCTACCGCATTCAGAAACGCTTATTTTGACAAGGATAACGACGCAAGCTCAGGAAGCAAGGGCGACTTTATCTACCGTGAATGTGATGAAAACGGTGTGGAGATAATATCCATAATGTTTGAAATGAAAAACGAGCAGGACACCACCTCCACCAAGAAAAAGAACGAGCATTTCTTCAAAGAGCTTGACAAGGACAGGCGTGAGAAAAAATGTGAATACGCTGTACTTGTTTCACTTCTGGAAAGCGACAGCGAGCTTTATAACGCAGGCATCACAGATGTTTCATATGCTTATGATAAAATGTATGTAGTCAGACCTCAGTGCTTTATACCGATAATCACCATACTGAGAAATGCCGCCATGAATACCCTTTCCTATAAGGAAGAGCTTGAAAAGGTGCGCAACGAGAATATCGACATCACAATGTTTGAGCAAAACATCAACACTTTCAAGGAGGGCTTTGCCCGAAACTATGAACTTGCAAGCAGACGTTTTGGCGAAGCTATCACAGAAATAGACAAGTCTATAGCACATCTCACAAAGATAAAAGAAAATCTTATTTCATCAGAAAACAATCTGCGCCTTGCTAACAAAAAGGCTGACGCTCTCACTATCAAGAGCCTTACCAAAAATAATCCTACCATGCAGAAAAAATTTGCCGAGCTTAAAGGAGAATAATTGCTGACATATGAAAGGAGTGGCAAAGCCATGAAAAAAGATATCAGAAAAGACATTTTCACAATTATCGCCGTGACTGTCGCCGCCTTTCTAATGGCGCTAAACACAAAGACCTTTGTAAACACAGGCGGTCTTTACCCAGGCGGAATGACAGGAATGTCCATACTCATACAGCGTGCAGTGAAACAGCTTGCAGGCATAATGCTTCCGTTCAGCATCATAAACATAACTCTGAACATAATCCCCGTGTATATCGGTTTCAGATTTATCGGCAAAAAGTTCACGGCTTTTTCCTGCGTGATGATACTGCTCAACAGCTTTTTCACCGACCTTATCCCCGACCACATAATCACCCAGGACGTGCTTCTCATAAGCATCTTCGGAGGAATGATAAACGGCGTTGCCATTAGCCTCTGCCTTAATCGTGGTGCAACATCAGGTGGAACGGACTTTATATCCATTTATCTTTCAGAGAAAAGCAATATGGACACCTTCAATGTTATACTTGGCTTCAATGCGGTCATATTGTGCGTTGCAGGCTTTATGTTCGGCTGGGACAAAGCACTGTATTCTATCATCTTTCAATATGCTTCAACAACCGTTTTGCATATGCTCTACAAAAAATTCCAGCAAAGCACCTTGCTTATCGTAACAAACAAGCCCAAAGAGATAGCAGACGCTATTTATGCAGTGAGCCAGCATGGCGCGACCATACTTGACGGCGAGGGGTCTTACGAACACTGCGAAAGACAGATCGTCTATTCAGTAGTATCAGCGGCACAGACCAAAAAGGTCATACACGCTGTAAAAGAAGCCGATCCGAAAGCCTTCATAAATGAAGTAAAAACACAAAAACTCTCAGGAAGATTTTATCTGCCAAAAGAGAGCTGATATAGAAGCGGACTGAAAAAGGTCCGCTTTTTATTAAAAAAAATCTTGTTCAACCCTTGTACTTTGCGAAAAAATATGATATACTATTAATATATATAAAATCATCTGTATTTGTTTTGTTTTTTCATTACATTTACAGAAATTATCGAAAGGGTGTGAACTATGCTTGACAGTATCGCTTATGTTATAAACGCTATTTGGGGCGTTTTTACATCAATTGGTCTTAATGACATTGTCGATATTGCTATCCTCTCCTTTCTGATATTCCACGGCATAAAGCTTATTCGCGAAACAAGGGCGCAGCAGCTCACAAAAGGTATCCTTATACTTATAGGTTGCTACCTGCTTGCAGTATTCTTCAATTTGCAAACTATCAGATTTTTGCTGAAGATCTGCTTCCAGTGGGGCTTCCTTGCTCTTATCATAATGTTTCAGCCTGAACTCAGACGTGTTCTTGAAAAGGTTGGACGAACAAGTCTGGGTGGCTTTAATTTCTTTAGCTCAAGTGACTCAGACGACAACACCGAACATTGGAAAAAAGCTATTGACGCTATATGTGATTCTGCCGCAAGTCTTTCTTCCACCAAAACAGGTGCGCTTATAATCTGTGAGAGAAAGACAAAGCTTGGGGAACAGATAGCTACAGGAACGATACTCAACTGCATACCGTCAACAGCGATATTCGGAAACATATTCTTCCCGAATACACCGCTCCATGATGGTGCTGTAATAATCAGAGACGGAATAATACTTGCGGCAGGCTGTTTCCTGCCAAGACCGCAGAAGGACGAACTTATAAACAAACAACTCGGTTCAAGACACCGTGCAGCTATCGGAATGAGCGAAAACTCTGACGCAATAGTCGTCGTGGTATCTGAGGAAACAGGCAACATCTCAGTTGCCGAAAACGGAGAGCTTACCAGAGGATATTCCAAGGACTCTCTGAAAAGACTTCTGGACAATCGTCTTTTGCCTGAAAAGGACGCTAATTCCATTAGAGAAAATTCTTTTGCAGGAAGGGTGATTTCAAAATGGAAAAAGTAAAAAAGGCTAAAAAAGAAAATCGCCATGGTGCAGACTTTGGTCTGAGAATACTTTCCATAATCATTGCTGTAATAATATGGTTCGCCCTTTCTATCACTCAGTATCCTACAATAAACAAGACTATAACAAACGTTCCTGTTGTGTTCTCACTTGACGGAACGCAGGCAAAAGAAAAAGGACTTTCCGCACTCAACTATAAGGATATCTCCGTAGACGTTGAGATAAAGGGCATGAACTATGAGATAGGCAGCTATACTGCCGCAGATCTTGTGGCAACTGTCAATCTTGATGACGTAACAAAAGAGGGTACCTACGACCTTGACATTGATGTCAAGTCATCACATTCCACCGACAAGGTAACTGTAGTTTCTGTCAACCCTGACACTGTTTCTGTGGAGTTTGACAGACTTACCACAAAGACTATCCCACTCACCGCAGAAGCCCCGCTCATAAGCGCTGAGGAGGGCTATATCCTTAAAGAAACTACCACATCGCCAAGCGAGATAACAATTGAAGGTCCGAAAAATGACCTTGACAACATAAGCAAAGCAGTGGCACAGATCTCAAAATCAAAGAAAATATCTGAGGACACGACTATCAACACACAGGATATCGTATTCTATGACGATGACGACAACGTTGTTGATCCATCTAAAATAGAAGTCAAGGATACAAAGTCTGTCGATGTGAATTTTGTTATCTACAAGAAAAAGACAGCAAAGCTAAAGGTAGATATCTCAAATTGTACGGATAATTTTGATGTCAACTCCCTGCCGCTGAAGCTTTCCGAGGAGGAGATATCTGTGGTATCGCCAAATCTTGACGACTCGGATACAGAAACGATCACTATCGGCTCCATAAACCTTTCAGAGATAAACCTTGCAAAGGTGTTCAGCTTCAAGATCCCTCTCAACTCGGGTGAGATCAATATGAATGGCGATGAAAACGTTCGTGTATCCTTTGACTCAGAGGGATACACCTCGAAGGAGTTCACCATAACCTCAGACCATATCATCACAACAGGCAAGCCGTCAGGCAAGTCCACTGAGATAGAAACAAAAAAGCTCACAAACGTCAAGGTCTACGGTCCTGAAGATGTGATAAACAAGCTTAAGGACAGCGACTTGTACGCTCAGGTCAACCTCAGCGACATAATCGACTCTGGTTCTTACGCTCGAGAGGCTATAATCTATTCACCGACCTATAACAATGTTTGGGGTTTCGGCAAAAACGAGATACAGATAGTTGTTTCAGACTAATAGAATTTTATCGGGACGATCTATTCGTCCCGATTTTTCGGTAAAAACGCAGGAGGATATATGCCAATAATAGTAAATCAAATAAGTTCCCCCCTTAACGCAACAGAGCAGGAAGTTATCTCCACCGCTCTGAAAAAGCTAGGCAGTGCCTCAAAGCACGCCATAGACTGCGAGATACACAAAAGCTCTCTTGACGCACGAAAGCGCAACGACATTCACTTTGTCCACTCAGTTTTCGTGACACTTGACAGTGCCGACCTTGAAAAAAAGCTTTGTGAGAAGAACACTTCCCTGACCTATGTTGAGCGCAGTGTTTACAAGCCTGTCATATCCACCGAAAAAACCGAGGGCAGAGTTGTCATTGCAGGTTTTGGACCGGCAGGAATGTTCGCAGGGCTTGCCCTTGCCGAGCAGGGTTATAGACCGATTATTTTAGAGCGTGGCAGCTCAATGGAAAAACGTACTGCATCGGTACAGAAATTCTGGCTCACAGGCGAGCTTGACACCAATTGCAACGTGCAATTCGGTGAAGGTGGTGCAGGTACATTTTCTGACGGCAAGCTCACCACACGAATAAAAGACCCTCTTTGCAGATATGTTCTTGAACGCTTCGTGGATTTCGGTGCGCCGAAAGAGATACTCACCAAAGCTAAGCCGCATATCGGCACTGACAATCTGCGAAATATCGTCACAGCTATCCGAAAAAGGATAATAGAGCTTGGGGGCGAGGTAAGATTTGACACTGCCCTCACTGATCTGGCTATCGCTAACGGCAAAGTGCAAACTATATCAGCAGGTGAAAAGGACGAAAAAGTGTCTGCTGTTATACTTGCTATTGGTCATTCCGCAAGGGATACTTTTGAGCTTTTGCAGTGCAAAAACATCTTTTTAGAGCCTAAGCCGTTCTCTGTCGGTGCAAGAATAGAGCATAAGCAGGCGGCTGTGGACGAAAGCTTATACGGTGACCATGCAGGCAATCCACTGCTTCCAAAGGGTGAATATCAGCTTTCATGGCGTGATAAAAACGGCAGAGGTATTTACACTTTTTGTATGTGTCCGGGCGGTACAGTTGTCCCGTCAGCTTCCGAAAGCGGAGGCACTGTCACAAATGGCATGAGCGAGTTTGCCCGTGACGGTGAAAACGCAAACGCTGCAGTTGTCGTGGCTGTTACCCCTGACGACTTTGGTCACTGCCCACTTGACGGAGTGGCTTTCGCACGGTCTATAGAGCAAAAAGCTTATACTCTCACAGGCTCATATAAAGGCGCAGGCACGACAGTTGGCGGATTTCTTGATTGCAAGCCTGAAACAGCAGGCACAGTTTCACCCACCTACGCACTCGGCTGTAAGGCGACAGAGCTTCGTGATGTATTCCCTAAATTCGTGACGGATATGCTGGAGGGCGGCTTGCAGAATTTCTCACGAAAAATGAAATGCTTCGGCGATAAAGGTGCAATGCTCACCGCACCTGAAACCCGTACAAGCTCCCCTGTCCGCATTACACGAAACGCAGATATGGTATCTCTCTCAGTGGAAAATCTCTATCCATGCGGCGAGGGTGCAGGTTATGCAGGAGGCATAATGTCCGCCGCCGTTGACGGTCTTAAAGCCGCAATGCAGATAATGTCAAGACAAGCACCATGTGATAAATAACAAAAAGGTTGTATACTGTACGAATTTTTGTGCAGTATACAACCTTTTTGCTTTGTAGGGGACGGCGCCCCCGACGTCCCGTTTGCATTATTTGTCACCCTATAAACAAAAAAGGGACGGCAAAACCGTCCCTTAAATTATGTCTGAAATTAAAGCTCAACTGGCTCAAATCTGATACGGATATCAGGAAGCTTCTTGATCTCTGTGTAGCTGTTCATAAGTCCGTCCTCAACAGACAGATCATTCTCACCGCTTGCAGGAGGAGCAAAAAGTCTGAGAGTCAGATCAGCCTCACCCTCCAGCGGCTTCTCAAAGAAAGCTGCCATAAGGTCGATCGTCTTTGCCTCAGGTGACTTGTAGAACCACTTGCCGTTTATCTCCATCATGATGTTTGAATCATCATCAAATGTAACCTCGCAGAAGTGTGGATTCTTTTCAAAGTGGAGAGGGATCTCCAGACCCTCAGCGTCCTCAGAACCGCCCCAACGAAGCGTGCATGGCAGTGTCACCTCGTTGCCTCTTGTCATTGCAGGCTTGAAGAAATCATCGTGGATAATTTCCTTGTATGTCTTCATAACAGGCTGCTCGATACCGCAGTCAGCATAGTTAGGGTCCTGAATTTCAAGACCAAGGCGACCTCTGTCTCTGAACTGATAGAAAGTAAATCCTGAGAACCAGTCCTCGCCGTCAGCCTTGAGCATATCGCAGAATTCCTTTACCATTGCTGCCTGATCGTATGGACCTGTAACGTCGCCGTCAGCGTTGAACTCACTCATGACCATTGGCTTTGAAACGCCGCCGTTTATCTCCTTGAATCTCTCAAAAGAACGCTTTGTCATGTCATAGGTAGCCTTGACAGTATCTCTTTTGTGGCTTGTGCCGCCTCTTTCAGCAACGTCATAAGGCCAACCCCAGTGAAGAGCCATGTACTTGTCAACAGACCAGATGTCTGTCTCCTTGACAGCCTGTGAAAACTCTGCTTCCTTTTCGATCTCCTTCTTATTAGGATCCTCAACTCCGCCGATACAAAGAATAGTAGAAACGTTTGGTGCATATTCCTTAAGTATCTTATTGAAACGGCAGTAGAAATCAGCAACTTCCTGATAAGTGCATCTCTTGTTGAATGAGAACCAGTTGCCTGTAGCTTCATGGTTTATTCTAAGAAGAAGTCTGCCGAAAGGTCTAAGGTCATTTGCGATAGCGATAAGCTGTTCGTCTGAAACGTGTGGGTCAACTGTGAGTGTGAGTGTAACGTCCTGTCCATGACGTCTTACATCTCTCATGAAGGTAAAAGGCTCGCCCTCTGTGTTGCCCTCAAGACCGCCCTTGTATGTGAAATAATCATCATATGGATAATCCCATGCAAAAGAAACATCTGCGTCTTTCATTACCTCAGAAATTCTTCCGGGGAACTCCTTATCCAGCGGATAGTAGCAGTACATAAGGCTTATGCTTCTGTGTGGTCTGCCCATTTTGTTGAGAATGTAATCCTGATTTACATACTCTCCACGCTCAGAGCCATCGCCCAAATCAACAGCACATTTTGCCTTACCCATATGCAATGAGTAGATCTTGTATTCGCTCATAAAATTTCCTCCTATTTTAAAGACAGGACTTTCCTGCCTATTCTGTTACTAAAAAAATTCGTTAATATCGTCCAACACCCTTGCAAGCTCAACCCTCGGCTCAACGCACATATGATCCAGGCACTGCGGAATTTTTTTCACACATGGACTTGGTTTTAAGTTTACCACAATAAGCTCATAAAGTCAAGAACTGTGGCTCGGCTAACGTTATTAATATAATTTACAATATAAGCCGTCATGTCTAATATAATAGCATTTGTGTTTCATATTCTTATATTAAGTATAAAATCTTCTGATTTTAAGCCTTGGTTTATACGAAAACAATGTTAAAATCTTTATGTTCTAAAGAGTAGTATAGCAGAGCTTAATACAAATTTATAGTGAAATAAACAAATAAATAATGAATTTTCAGTGAATATAAAAAGCGAACAGGCATCCACCCGTTCGTGAACTGACCCCAAAAAGTTAGACAAAGATTCAAAAGAAAATTTATG